>JALOTU010000024.1 GCA_025457725.1 Verrucomicrobiota bacterium | reverse complement strand
TCCGCGTGATCTCCGACACGGCGGAGGAGAGTCTGCCCCTGGACTTCAACCGCTATTTGACAACGGACGGGGGGATCAGTCTGCCCCGCCTGTTGGTGGGCATCGCCGGTTCGCCGGCAAGCATTCCGAGGTTGCTGGGGTTTCAGCGTCGACTCAACCAGGCGGCCAGGAGTCTGGGGGCGGCCCTCGGAAGGTTTCTAGCGTCCGCGAACCTGTCCTGAAACCGCGGGACCGGCTTCGCGCGATTTGCCTTCCTTCATCTTTTCACTCCAGGTAACCAACCCGGCGCCGGCCACAATCAGGACCACCCCGCACCATCGCACCCAGCTCACCTGTTCATTGAGGAAGAAACGCGCGGCCAGCGCGGTGATGACGAAGCCCAGGGAGGTCAACGGCCAGATCAGGCTGACATCCCGTTGGGACAACAGGTAGAGCAGCGCGCCGAAGAAGATGGCCTCGAACAGGATGCCCAGGAGCAGGCTGGGGCATTTGGCGCCTCGCGCGATGAGACTGGAGATTTCGGAGGCGGAAATGCGGGTGACCTCGCCGATCTCCTTCAATCCCTTGCTCAGGAACACCACCCCGACCGCCTCGAACACCAGGGCGATCAACAGAATGCAGATGTATTTGGACATGCTAAAGATCCTGATACCGGACGAGTTGAATGCCCTGCCGCGCCACAGCAGCCTTCACGGACGGACTGACCAACGCGTTGAACTCATGCCGAAATTCATCGAGTGACGGATGCGAGTAAAGCTCGGAATCACCCCGAGGCAGGCGAGGCAGCAGATCCAGCACATAACGTTCGTCCACCCGGGCGTTCTGGAGCAGTCCAAACACATGGTCCGTGTGGCGGATGCCGTGCCGGGCGAACGCGCGGCGCGCCCGGCCGGAAAGCACCCGATAGATCGCGGCGTGCGCATACCGATAAAGGTTGCGGCCGCGGGAGATGGCCCGGTTCAGGGCCAGCGGATCGCAAGTCAGCCGAACGCGTTGGAGGCCCAGCAAAGCCGCGTCCTTCATGAGCAGATCCAGAATCACCGGATGCAGGTGCATGTGCAGATGGCCGTTGACATGGTCGAGGGGCAGGCCGGTTTCCCGGAACCGCCTGAACTGCTCGTGAATCTCCGCGCGCAAGGGCTCCCGCAACGAGCGCTGGAAGAAGAAGCGGAAGCCGGCCCCCACGGGTCCGCTGCGGAATTCCTGCCGAGGATGCACCAGAGCGGGAATGGTGCGGTGAGGCAGCCCGGAACGCCCCAGCAAGAGCGTGAGATGCAATCCGACCCCCAAGGACGGGTGGCGTCGGGCCAGCGCCACGGCTTCCTCACAGGCGGGCTCGTTCACCATCAGGCTGGCGGTGGTGAGAATGCCTTCCGTGTGCGCACGGGCAACGGCCTGGTTGATCGATTGCGAGCGGCCAAAATCGTCCGCATTCACGACGAGTCGGCGCCCGACCGGTGCGGTTGCGTCGTCCGTTCTCACGCGGTGCCGTAGGCGGAGTCGGCGGCGCGGGTCGCGTGGCGCCACCAGGCTTGCAGGATGAGTCCCAGCTTCCTGGGCTTGCCCAGTCGCGTGAGGTCCGGCTCAAAGACCCGGAAACCGGAGGACTCGATCTTGAGCAGCAGCTTCCAGTAAACCGATCCCATCAACTCGGCTGCCACCATGGCGCGGCGGTCCTCGGCCGGCAGCAGCGCCTTCGCGCGGGCATAGTGGGTTCTCGCCCTGTCGGCAACGGCGCGGGCCACCGCGGCAAACCGGTCCGAGTACTCGCAATCCAGGATCTGCGACTCCTCGACCTGGCAGCGGTGGAGTTCGGATTGCGGAAGGTAGATGCGCCCGCGTCTGGCATCTCCCCGCACGTCGCGGAGGATGTTGGTCAGCTGGAGCGCGTGTCCGAGTTCGACGGCATATTCGCGGCAGGCCGGATTGGTATATCCGAAGATTTCGATGCTCAACAATCCCACCACCGAGGCCACGCGGTAGCAGTATTGTTCCAGCGTCCCAAAGGTGGCGTAGCGGTGGGTGTCCAGATCCATTTCACAACCCTTGATCAGCTCGTCAAAGAGATCGAAGGGCAGCGCGTGGCGGAGGATGAAGGGTTGCAACTCCTGGTTCACCACAAACCCGGGCCGACGGCCATCGCAGGCGATTCGAACATCCTCGCGCCACGCGGCCAGTTGCGCGCGCCGCTGGGCGGTGGGAACGGAATCCTCGTCCGCCACATCGTCCACCTCGCGGCAGAAGGCGTAGAGCGCCGACATGGCATCGCGTTTTCCGCGCGGGAGCAGCGCGAAGGCCAGTGCGAGATTGGAGGCGCTTTTGCGGGTGATGTGAAGACTGTTCTGCATGGTCAGCGGAGGGAATTCAGCGTGACCGGCACGTGCGGCCGTTTGGGCGGCAGGCCGCCGCTCCGGGCGGGCGTCGTGTCCTCCGGCCTGGTTCGCCGACGCCGACGCCGTCGACGGCTGTCGCGCTTTTGCAGCTGGCGATGCTGGGTGAACCGGTGGAAAAGGTAAGTGGCTCCCATGAGCGCCAGCAGCAGGATCGCGAGCAGAACGATGCCCGCCTCCCGGAATGCGCCGAAGGACGGACTTCCGGGCGGGACGGCAGCGGCGACAGATCCGGGCGAAGGGAGGATGCCAGCCATGCCGGGCTCATTTGCCGGCCTCCGCAGTGCCGGGCAGGCTGTCTGCCTCGTGGGGGTCTTCACCGGATTGAATCTGCAACCGCTGCATGCGGTATCGCAACGCGTGGCGGCTGATCTCCAACTGGTCGGCGGTCCGGGTCAGGTTGAACCGGTTCTGCTCCAGGGCCTGCCGGATTACGCGCTCCTCGTGCAAGGCCAGAATGGCATCCAGCGATCCCGTTTCAACATCATCCGCACCGGCGCCCGACCGGGCCAGGCGTTGTTCAACCTCAAAATCCGGCAGGTTGTGCGGCTGAATCTCAGGGGTGGATTCCAGGATGAGCGCGCGCTCGATGGCGTTCTTCAGTTCCCGCACATTGCCGGGCCAACGATGGCTGAGCAGCCGGCGCCGGGCGGCGTCGGAGATGGCCCGGATCCGGGGATTGATGCCGTGGCGGAGCTGCTCCAGAAAATGCCCGGCCAGCACCATCACATCCTCGCCGCGTTTCCGCAGCGGAGGCAGGCGGAACTGGACCACGTTCAGACGGTGAAAGAGATCCTCCCGGAACTGGCCCCGTTCGATCGCCGCCACGATGTCGCGGTTGGTGGCCGCGATCAGTCGCACGTCCACCCGCAGTTCCTGGGTGCCGCCGACGCGGGTGAAGGATCCATCCTCGAGAAACCGCAGGAGCTTGGCCTGCAGTGGATGACTCATGTCGGCGATCTCATCCAGGAAAAGAGTGCCCTGGTGGGCCTCCTCGACGCGACCCGGCTTCTGCCGCACCGCGCCGGTGAACGCGCCGCGTTCGTGTCCAAAGAGTTCGCTTTCCAGCAGGGTCTCCGGGATCGCCGCACAATTGATGCGGACGTAGGGCCGGGCTTTCCGCCGACTGAGCGAATGCAAGGCACCGGCCACCAGTTCCTTGCCCGTGCCGCTTTCGCCCAGGATCAGCACACGCGCGTCGGTGGGCGCCACGGTTTCGATCAGTTTCCGGACCTCCCGCATCTCCGCCGAATCGCCGACGATATGTGACAGGGTGTACGGCTCCCGGGAGGCGTTGCGCAGGCGGTTGTTTTCCTGGATCAGCTGGTGGCGCTCGGCGCAACGGCTCACCGAATGAAGCAGTTCCTCGGGCGCGAAGGGTTTCGACAGGTAATCAATGGCCCCGGCCTGGATGGCTTCCACGGCCAGTTTGGGGGTGGCGAACGCGGTGATCATCAGGACCGGGAGATCTGGCCAGCGCTCATGAACACGCCGGATCAGTTCATAACCGGTCATCCCCCCCATGCGGGCGTCGGTAATGACCATGAACACCTCCTCGTCCTGAAGCCGTTGCAGGGCGCTCTCGGCCGAGTCCGCCAGGCTGACGGCGTAGCCCTCCTCCGACAGCAGCGTCTTGAGGGACGAGCGCATGTTTCGCTCGTCATCTACGACCAGGATGGGGGGGGTGGCGAATTTCATGGTCAGGACGGCCTCGATATCGTGGCGGGCAAGAATAGGGTGAATTCGGATCCCTTTCCAAGTTCGGACTCCACCCGGAGGGTGCCGCCATAGAGCTCCACATTGCTTTTTGCGATGGCCAGACCCAGGCCGGTGCCTTTGGGTTTGGTGGTGTAATACGCTTCGAAGATGCGGGCCTGTTGTTCGCGGGGAATTCCCGGCCCGCTGTCCGCCACCACGATTTCCACGCCGCCGCCGGCGGGCGCGCGGGTCTTCAACTGGATCAGTCCCGAGGTTCCGGTGGCCTCGCGCGCGTTGGTCAGCAGGTTGAGCAGGACGGTTTTCAAGTGTTCGCGTTGCATCATGACGGGCGGCAGTCCGGGAGCATAGCTTCGTTTCAGCGCAACCTGAAAACCCGCCCCGGGCGGAAAGGTCTCCCCGGCGGCTTCCTCCAGGAGCTCTGCGGCGTCGAGTCGCTCGACACGCCCCTGCAGTTGCGGTTCGGATCCCAGCCTGCGCTGGAGGTTGAAGACGGTGTTGTTGATGATGGCCAGGGGATTCTTGAGTTGATGGGCGATCTCCGCCGCGAGCCGGCCGGCGGACTTCAACTGGCCTTCCCGCAACTGATGTTCCCTGGCTTCCGCCTCCGCCCGTCTCTGCCGCTCCAGCAGCAATTGGACGCCGAAGCCGCAGAGCGCCACCAGCGCCAGCAGCACGGTGCGCACAAGCATCACCTCCGCCGCGGTTCCCCTTTGCGCCCATTCCAGACCCAGGAGCAGACGCGTCGGTTCATCCACCGTTGCCGCCAGGACAAAATCACCCACCCCGGCCAGAACGTAGCATCCGGCGGTGCACGCCTGGATGAGCAATTGCACCGGCGACAGGGGGATGGTGAACAGGTTGCGAAGCAACAGCACCACGAACGCCCAGTACAGGATGCTGTCGTAGCCCCCGGTGATGAGCGTCAAGCCGGCCAGGAACAGCGCATCCAACAAGCTCAGGAAGATGATCGTACCGCGGGTCAGGGCGGCGGGGAACCGGGGGGCCGCCAGGACGATCACTCCGCCTCCGATACTGGCGGCAGCGTAGATCCAAAACAGGGAGACCACGGTCTCCACCCCCACATCGAGCGAGTAGGAGACCAGCCGGATCCAGGGAGAGAAGTGGAATGAATGGTACAGCATGGCCACCGCCGCCAGGCGGACGGGGAGAATGAGGTTGCGCTCCACCCGGACGACCTGTGGCTCCACGTCGGCGGGCTCGCGTGCCGCCGCCTTCAGAAGCGACCAGAGCCGGATCAGCTTTTGGCCGAGCGATTCCTTCATGGGATGACCCGGGATCACCGGAACCGGGTTTACGAGAGAAGGCTGGTCACCCGCTGGGCAATCTGGTCCACCGGCCACAACCGGCCAATCCCCTCGTAGCCGCAGGACAACAGACCCTTCTCCGGACCGATGAATTCGGCCCCGCGCTGTTCGAGGATGGCGACATTGGCTTGGGTGGCGGGATGCGACCACATGCGGCCGTTCATGGCGGGGGCGATAAGGGTGCGGGCCCGGTCGTTGAGTGCCAGGGCAATGCAGGTCAGCGCGTCATCCGCGATCCCGTGCGAAAGCTTGGCCAGGATGTTTGCCGTGGCGGGCGCGATCAACAACAGGTCGGCTTCGTCCGCCAGGCGAATATGAGCGGGTTTCCAGCCTTCCTCCTCGTCGTAGAGATTGATGATCACGGGATTGCGGGAAAGGGTCTTGAACGGCAGCGGGGTGATGAAGCGCTGGGCATCGGCGGTCATCACCGCCCGGACGCAATGACCGGCCTTGGTCAGCAGGCTGGCCAGATCGGCTGCACGATGAGCCGCGATGGATCCGGTCACCCCCAGAACGATGTTCTTGCTCATGATGTCTGTTTCGGGATGCGGAAGCTCACAGTTGCAGCGGGGCCGCCCGCTGGCACCGCATGCGCTCGGCTTCCATAATGGCCAGGGCCCGCCGGGTATCCTCCTCCGGCGTGCCGCTCAACAGGAGGTAATCAAAGTGACGCCATTGAGCCGCCTCCTGTCGCGCCATGGTCAGTCGTCGGCGAATCACGTCGTCAGGGTCGGCCGCCCGCGTGCGCAGGCGTTGTTCGAGAATCTCCATGGACGGGGGCGTCAGGAAAATGGTCACCAGGGCGCGTCCAAGGGCGGGATCGGTCCCGGCCGCCTTGCGGATGGAGGCCGCCCCCTGCACATCCACGTTGATCAACAATTCGAATCCCTGATCGAGTTTCTCCGCCACCTCGGACTTCAGTGTGCCGTAACTGTTCCCATACACCGAGGCATGCTCGAGAAAGTGACCGGATTGCACTCGGCGCAGGAAGGTGGCGGGATCCAGGAAATGGTAGTCAACCCCGTCCTGCTCCCCGGCGCGCGGCGGACGGGTGGTGCAGGTGATGACCCGGCGCAGGTTGGACGAGGCCTCGAGGAGGTTCGTGCACAGCGTTGTTTTGCCCGCACCTGAAGGGGCGGAGATCAGGAACATCAACGGTTTGGCTTGGGACTGGGCCATGGGTTGCGTCGCCTTACTCGACATTCTGCGCCTGTTCACGGAACTTTTCCAACTCGGTTTTCAGGGTCACCACCGCATGCGAAATCTCGCCGTCATTCGCCTTGGACCCGATGGTGTTGATCTCGCGGTTCATTTCCTGGGCCAGAAAGTCCAGGGTGCGTCCAACCGGTTCCCTGGATTTGGCCAGCGAGTCGAACTGCCGGAAATGACTCTCCAGCCGGGTCAGTTCCTCGCTGATATCCGAACGGTCGGCGAAAATCACGATCTCCTTGAGCAGGCGATCATCATCAACCCCCATTTCCACCCCCGCACTGCGAGCGCGTTCGATCAACTGCCGGCGGTGATGTTCCGCGACCATGGGGGCCCGCTGGTGGACCCGGGCGGCGGCTTGCTGCATGGTGCGGATGCGTCCCGCAAGATCCTTCGCCAGATGCGCGCCCTCCCGGGAGCGCATCTTCAGGAGCGCCGTCAGCGCCTGCTGCAGTGCCTTCTCGATGGCCGGCCAGAAATCCTCGGCCTGGACCAGTTGTTCATCCGTTTGAAAAACACCCGGAGCGCGAATCAGGTGATCCAGCGAGACGGTATCCTCCAGCTTCAACTCCTTGGCCAGCGCGCGCAGTTCCCGGGTGTAGGCCTTGGCCAGCGCGCGGTTCAGGTGCATCCGCGCGGATTTGCGTCCGGTGGGCGCCTGCAACAATACCTTCACGGTCAGCCGGCCGCGGGACACCACTTGATGGATCGTGTTGCGGACGGCGGATTCCAGCACTTCCAGATCGCGCGGCAGGTCCACCTGGATGTCCGCCTGTTTGCGATTGATGGATTGGACCTCGACCGCGACCTTGAAACCGTCCTGGACGCATTCGCCGCGCCCGCAGCCCGTCATGGATTTCATTGACTGTCCGATTGATTAGGGAAAAGCGTCATCGAAGGCGAACCAATTCTGTCGAACGGCCGGGGTTTGGCAACGTCTCCACGGTCCGTGAAGGCCCACTCACCCATCGCCACCGGTTCGGGGTGGCGGTAACGGAGCCAACGATTCAGCGTTCCTGCCCGGCCGCCGCACCCGTCGGGGTCGCGCTGGACTCGGTCAGACCATATTTCATCAGGATGGGAATGACGTCCGGATGGGTCTGGGCGTAGCTGCTCAACTGCTGGAGGAACTGCCTCACCGCCGGGACGGTCTGCAGGTTGTAATTTGCAATCGCCTGGTGTGCCTGCTCCAGCTGTTCCTTCTGAACCCTCAATCCGGCCAGGTCCGCCCGGTCATGACGAACCTGCTGCAGCAGAAAAATCGACAAGGTGCCGCTGACGACCAGCAGCAGGATCAGCAGGTTGAAGACGGTCCTCTGGGCGGCCTTCAACTCACGCGCAAGCTCATCGCCCCGGAGGGAACCGCCGGGGACCGGTTGGGCGGATACGTTTGTGGAGGCGGCGACGGGACCGGTGGCGCCGGGCTCCTGAAAAAGTGAATCTTGCTGGCTCATGGTTGGACGGGTTTGGCCCTGATCGAGTCGAGCAGGGGTCTGATGGCGGAATTGGTTTTGCCGTAGGCGTAGAGATCCGCGACGAGTCCGTTCATCATCGCCTGATTCCTCTGGACGGCCAGCAGCTGTTGCTGGGTGCCCTGGATGGAGCGGATGTGCATGACGCACAGGATCACCGAGGCCATCGCGCTTGCGCCCACCAGCAGTGACAGCACCGACGGGGTAAGGAGTTTGTTCATAACCTGTCCCGACTTTAGCGGGTACGGGGGACCCGAGCCAATGTCAATTTTTGGCTGGGGCTTGGGGCAGGGTCGCAACGCAGTTTCCGCCAGGCAGCGGTCGTCGCGCTGCGACGACCTCGAACGCGTTAGCGGGTGGCGAAGGAGCTGCACGACCCCCACGACAAAACGGAGCTCTGTAATTGATTCCGCCACGGGCCGCTGGTTAGGGTGAGTCCGACATGAACGCCTCTCCCGACACACACAGCAAGCTCATCGGCTATCTGCTCTGGCTGTTTGGCTTCACCGGGGCTCACCGGTTTTATTACGGCCGTCCGGTGACCGGTGTGATCTGGTTTTTCACCGCCGGACTGTTCCTTATTGGCTGGATCGTGGACTTGTTCCTGATTCCCTTCCTGGATCGTTCCGCCGACCGTCGGTTTGTGGCCGGGCCCATTGACTACTCGGTTGCCTGGCTGCTGCTGACGTTTCTGGGGTTTTTCGGGGTGCACCGATTCTACATGGGCAAATGGGGCACGGGGCTGATGTATCTGCTGACGTTTGGCCTCCTGGGCATGGGGATTCTTTACGACTTTCTGACACTCAACACCCAAATCAGCGAGTTGAATTACGGGGGTCATTCTGTCAGCACCCGGAGCAAGGCCGGGTGCTTGTAGATCACCTCCCGCCCGCGCTTTTCGCCCGTCAGGATGCCAATCCGCGCCAGTTCCCTGAGGTATTCCGAGGCGGTCTGGCGTTGGGCGATGCCCGCCTCGACCAGAAACTGAATCTTGCAATAGGGCTCGGCAAAGATGAGCTCCACCAATTCCTTGGAATAGACCTTGGCCGGCAGGGCGGAGCGGCAGCGGGCCAATGTCCGGTCGAACAGGTCGCGAATGGCGATGATGCGGCTGGTGGTCCAGTTCGCGGTCTCCTCGACGGCCTCCAGCATGAAGAGGTTCCACTCCTCCCACCGGGCTTCCTCGGTCACGGCCCGGAGGAGACGGTAGTACTCGGCCTTGTGCTGAATGAGGAAACGGCTGAGGTAAAGGACCGGGATGCGGATCAACCCGGCGTGAACCAGAAACAGGATGTTCAGGATGCGGCCGGTGCGGCCGTTGCCATCCGTGAAGGGATGGATGGCCTCGAACTGGTAATGGGCCACGGCCATGCGCACCAGGGGATCAACATCCTCGGCGCCCATCAGGAACGCCTCCAGATTGCGCAGTTTGGCCTGCAGGACGGCGCCCCCGTCCGGCGGGGTGTAAGTGATGGTGCGGGCGGCGGGGTTGCCGATGTACACGCCGTCTTCCTCGGCCCGGAATTTGACCGTTTCATCCCTCAGGGTGCTGCAGATCTCCTCCAATAATTCAATTTGGAAGGGCCCGGTCTGTACGGCTTCGAATCCGCGTTTCAGCGCCGTGCGATAGCGCAGCACCTCCTTGGTGTGGGGATCGGTGTGGCGCGCCTCGTCGAGCGCGGCATGAAACAGCGCATCCTGCGTGGTAACGATGTTCTCGATCTCCGAACTCAGCTTGGCCTCCTGGAGCGGGATGGCGTTGATGAGCATGGACTGATTGGGAATCAGGTCCCCGGCCCCCTTGAGTTCGGCCAGCGCCCGGGTTGCGGTGACGCATTTCTTGAGCACGGCCCGGGTTTCCAACTCGGCACGGGGGGGAAGCAGCGGCAGATCGTTGTGCGGTTCAGCGGGATTAAAGGTCATGGGCCGGACTCCGGCCCCAGCAAACCACAGTTGGCGGCCCATGGGAAGTGCGTGGATGTCACCGGGATCGGAATAAACCGCACCCGCACCCTTCGGGCACCGGGTGTGCTCACCAGACGGTCATGACTGACGGAGACAGACTTTTAGAGCTGATCGAGGAACTGGTGGAGCTGAAGGTCGAGCTGCATGCCGGCATCCCCGCGGGATCCAAACCGGAACTGGTGCAGTTGGTGGCCAAGAAGCGTTACGAGGACCAGCAGCGGCTGGAGAGGGTGCGAGGGGAGATCGTCGCGTTGTTCAACGGCTGAAATCGGAGACATCCGGTGACCGTGGATCGTCGCCGGGCAACACAAATCACTTGCTTCCAGCTCCCGCTTCTTGCTTCATCGCGCCACGGCGGCGAAGGTGGTTTCCCTTTCCGGTTGCACCCGCGGATTCCCCGTCCCGCCCCGCGCGTTCATGGCTCGACAAACCCGTATCTCCGGTCCGTCCGTGATGGTGTTTGGCGTGGGTTCCTTTGCCCACAGCCACACCCGGATTCTGCGTGACGCCGGCGCCGACGCCTCCACCTACCTCACCAGGAGCTACGGGCATTATTCACCCTCCCTGGCGGGGGAGGTATTCAACACGCGGGATCATCCCAGTCCCGTGCCGTTGCTGAAGGAACGCGCGGTGGATTTCGTCATACCCCAGTCCATTGACTGGGCGCAGGCGCCCTGGGCGAAATCCCTCCTGGCCAGCGGCATCCCCATTCTGTGTCCGACGGGCGAGGCAATGATGATCGAGCGGGAGCGGGACTACGCCCGGCGATTGTGTCGCCAATACAAGATCCCATTCCCACAATCCCGGGTGGTGCCGAATCGGCTCGCGGCATTGGAATGGCTCCAGCGATCACCCGTCCCCTATGTCATCAAGAACCCCCTGTGCTCGCCGTGGAGCCCGGTGCACACGATCGTTTGCGAAACGGTGGAGGAAACGCGCGCGTGGCTGGACCGGGTGGATTATGCCGAGGGCGTCTTTCTTCAGGAATACCTCGGACGCGCCGAGGCCGGCCATATTGCCCTGGTCAGCGGCGGGGAGATTCATTCGCTGGTGACGAATCAGGAATACAAACGCGCCCACGCAGGAGACATGGGGATTGTCTGCGGCGCGCCGCTCGGCGGATTGGTGGAGGCGGATCCCGGTGACAAGTATGGTCTGGCGCAACAGCTCCTGCATCCCCTGCAACCCTGGTTCAGGAAGGTGAACTATCACGGTCCCATCCAGGTCACCGCCTGCCTGCATGGCGGCCGGTGGAAGGTGATCGAGTACAATATCCGCCTGGGCATCACCTCCGGAGCGATGATTCTGCGCCTGTTGGAAGATCCTGTGAATACGCTGTGGACAACTGTTCGCAATCAAAAGCTTGCGCCGAGGTTCCGGAAGGATGTTTCCTTTGGGTGTTCAGTGACTCTGGCGGGCTACGGCTATCCCCACCTTCGGGTGCGGGGCCCCAAGACGCCCGTAAGTTGCACGGCCCCGGTGGATTGCGATGTGTGGTGGAACGAGGTGGAGGGTTCCCCGGAGGGGGGATTGATGGCCGTCGGGCAGCGCATTGCAGATGTGGTCGCGTTTGGAAAGACGCGGAAGGCGGCTGTCAGTCGGGCCGGAGCGAACATTCAACGCATCCGTTGTTTGGGTGCTTTTTACCGAACCGATATCGGAACGACACTTTGGCCACCCGGCAGGGATAATTAATAATGCACACAGTTGAGATCACGCCTCCCGCGGCACGGTTTTATTCGGTTGTCCCCGCCCCCACCTCCACGTCCTCGCCCGCAGGCGGCGAGAATGCAACCATCTGGCGCGAGGAATCCTTCGGACCATCGACGGAACGGCTGCCCTTGCGCAATGCCTGGGTCGAAATCAATCTGGCCCAGTTGCGACGCAATTTCCGCCTCATCGGCGCCGACAAGCCGGCCGCCCTGAAACTCATGTCCGTGGTCAAGGATGACGGTTACGGACACGGGATCCTGCAGGTGGCCAACATGGCCATCGGGCACGGGGTAAGCAGCGTGGCGGTCAGCACGCTGCACGAGGCCATGATTCTCCGCGATGCAGGCTTCACCGCCCCGATTCTGATGCTGGGTGAGCGTCACGGCACCGAGTTGCCATGGTGTGTGCAGCATCATCTCGCGGTCTGCATCAACGACATCACGACCGCCGAAACGCTTGCCCGGACCGCCGCACGCGTCAACAAGCGCGTGCCGGTGCATGTCAAGATCGATACCGGCATGGCGCGATACGGGGTGCGGTGGGATGCCGCCATGCCCCTGCTGGAATTTGTCGCCAAAGAAAAATCGCTGCTGCTGGAAGGGGTGATGAGTCACTTTTCGCAGTCGGACGAACAGGACAAGGGCTATGCGATGCTGCAGCACGGCCGTTTCCTCGGCGTGCTGGAGGCCATGGAAGCCGCCCGGCTGCCGGTCCACTACCGCCACCTCTGCAACTCCGGCGGGTATCTGGACCTGCCGCAGGCGCACCACGACATGGTGCGTATCGGCATCCTGCCGCTGGGCGTGTTCCCGTCGCAGGTCTGCCGCCGGATTGAGGGGATCCGGCCGGTGATGACCGTCAAGACCCGGGTTTCCGGCATTCGCACGCTGCAGCCGGGTGAATGCGTCGGCTATGGCATGCACTATCGGGCCAACGAACCCCGGCGCATCGCGGTCCTGCCGGTGGGTTACGGGGACGGATACCCGCGTCTGCGCAATCGCGGCCATGCGCTCATTGCCGGGCGGCGGGCGCCGGTGATCGGCGGCAACGCCATGGACGCGACGATGGTGGACATCAGCGACATTCCCGAGGCCGGCATGTGGTCCGAGGCGGTGCTGATGGGGCGCCAGGGCAGCGAGGAAATCACGGCCCGCGAGCTGGCGCAGTGGAAGGGGACGGTGACCTACGAGGTGCTCGTGGGCTGGCGCACGCGTCTGCCGCGAGTGTATCTCGACGAGTGACCCGGCTGCGACATCCTGCCGGGTCTCCACCTGGATTGCTCCGGCGCCAGCGTTGCCGCCACGGCCAACCTCGAACCCTGCGATGAAACTTGTTTTTTCCGAACACGTCTCCGATTACGCCAATTACATCTTTCCCTACGCCATCTGGGCGTTTCCGGAGCGGGGGGAAAAGCCGCGGCACCTGTTTGCCGCCGGTTTCCTGCCCTCGTCCCGCAACCTCGACCGGTTCTACCTTTGCCGGCAGGTGCGCGTGGATCTCCATCGGTTCACGCCTTCCAGCGAGAACCGCCGTATTCTGCGGAAAGGCGAGGGGATTGAGGTCCGGTTGGTGCCGCGCCGGCGGTTTCGCTACACCGCGCAGCGCCGGGAGTTTTGCAGAGGATACGCTGACATCAAGTTCGGCAAGGACTCGATGAGCGCCGAGCGGCTGGATAACCTTTTCGCCAGTCCGCTGATCACCCATCTGCTGGTCTACACCGACACGGCAACCGGCGGGGAGGTCGGGCTGGCCATGGTTTACTGCGATGCCCGGGCGCTGGCGTTCTATTACTTCGCCTTTTACGACCTGAACTATTTCCAGCGCAACCTTGGCATGTTCATGATGACCTCTGCGGTGCAGCTGTTTGCCGGTCGCGGCACGCGGCACCTGTATCTCGGCTCCTGCTATTCCCGAAACGCGCTCTACAAGACGCAATTCGCCGGGGCCGAATTCTTCAACGGCTTCCGCTGGAGCGAAGACATCGACGAATTGAAGCATCTGCTGGCACGCGACACCCCCGGCGCCAGGCAGCATGCGGTCGAGAGCGAGGAGTTTCAGCGCCTGTTTTACGGCGGCGAGGTTGACCGGATCAGCGGCCTGAGCCGGTTCAAAGTCCGGCTGGGCAGGACCTGATCCCCGTTCGCCCGGCGGCCCTCATGCCCGGCGCCGCTCGACTTTCAACAGGCTCATGTTAGGCTTTCGCGGTGAACGATCTTCTGACTGCCCTGCTTGGCGCGCTGATATCCACCAACATGCCGGTGGCCACCAGCAACGTGATCCAGCAGCAGACGGGCATCAGCGTGTCGATTCCCGACCCTCAGGATCCTGCGGAGCAGGAGTTTGAGCGCCTGCTGGAGCTGGACGATGCGGCCCAGGGGGAGGTGGACGATTGGATTCGCGAGAACGAGGCCTTCGTGGCCCAGGGTGGCGGACTGACCCGCGCGGAGTTGAACATCAAGATTCTGCAGCGCTTTGACACCGTTCGCACCAACTACCTGGCCTTCCTCGCCACCCACACCAATCACGCCCGGGCCTACCTCGCCTATGGCAGCTTCCTGAACGACATCGGCAGCGAGGCCGAGTCGGTCGAATACATGGAGAAGGCGCTGGAACTGGATCCCTCCAATCCCGCCGCGTGGAACAACCTGGCGAACTACCACGGACACCGCGGCAACGTCAAAACCGCCTTCGATTATTACGCCCGGGCGATTGCATTGAACCCGAACGAACCCGTGTACTACCAGAACTATGGCACCACGGTTTTTCTGTTCCGCAAGGACGCGAAGGAACACTTTGGCATCACCGAACAGGAGGTGTTTGACAAGGCGCTCGCGCTCTACGCGCAGTCCCTCCGTCTTGATCCGGTGAACTTTCCTTTGGCGACGGATATCGCCCAGACCTATTACGGGATCAAGCCCCTGCGTACCAACGAGGCCTTCATGGCCTGGAATTACGCCATGAGCATCGCCCGGGATCAGATCGAGCGCGACGGGGTGCACATTCACCTGGCGCGGCTCAATCGTGAGATCGGGAACTACGACGAAGCCCGGCACCAGCTCGGGATCATCACCAACGCCATGTACGCCGAGCTCAAGGAGCGCATCGCCAGGTCCATTGAGGAGGAGGAGGCCGAGGCGCGCGGGGAACCCGCCGCGGAGGCGCCGGAAACCAGGGATGCCCCCGGGATGATGCAGTCCGACTCCGAGCCGAGCGGGGCCGCCACACCACCGGAAGACGCGCCGGACGACGGCGAATCGGATGGGACCCACCAGGAGCCTGGCGGCGACCCCGACCCTTGACCGCCGCCTGTGGCTGAGACCAGGCAACCCATCACCAACAACGGGATCATGACCCAACTCGATCAAATCAAGCAGTTCACCACCGTGGTCGCCGACACGGGCGACTTTGCCACGCTGAAGCAATACGCACCCCGGGACGCCACCACGAATCCGTCGCTGATCTTCAAAGCGGCGCAGATGCCCGAGTACGCCCATCTTGTGGACAAGGCGATTCGTGATCACAGCGCCCTGTCCGGAAGAGCCCGGCTGCAACAGATTGTGGATTCGCTTCTCGTTCTGTTTGGCGTTGAGATCCTCAAAGTGGTTCCGGGCCGGGTGTCCACCGAGGTCAACGCCACCCTTTCCTTTGACACCCGGAAGACGGTGGAAAAGGCCCGTCACTTGATTGGCTTGTATCAGCAACACGGCATCGCCCGCGAACGCATCCTGATCAAAATTGCCTCCACCTGGGAGGGGATCAAGGCCGCCAAAACGTTGCAGGCGGAGGGCATCAACTGCAATCTGACCCTGCTGTTTTCGCTGCCCCAGGCCGTGGCTTGCGCCGCAGCGGGCGTCAAACTGATCTCACCGTTCGTCGGACGAATCCTTGACTGGCACAAGGCAAAGACGGGGGAGGATTATCCCGCCGCCAACGATCCCGGCGTCCAATCGGTCCGGGAGATCTACGGCTACTACAAAAAGTTCGGCCATCCAACTGAGGTGATGGGTGCAAGCTTTCGCAGCAAAGGAGAGATTCTCGAACTGGCCGGTTGCGACCTGCTGACCATCAGCCCGGCGTTGCTGGAGGAATTGCGGAACTCCACCGAACCGGTCAGTCGCAAGCTCAGCCCGGAAAACGCCGAAAGAAGCAAGGCTCGCAAGCTCTCGCTGAACGAACGCAAATTCCGCTGGCTCCTCAATGAGAATGCCATGGCCACAGAGAAAACCGCGGAGGGCATCCGACTGTTCGCAGCGGATACCGTGAAGCTGGAGGGATATCTGGCAACCAGAATGTAGGAGCGGTCGCGGACATGACCGTCCACGTTCTGATTCCCGCTTCCCGGGAAGGGCGGCAACCTTCAATCCTCCTGCACCAGGCGCACGCCCGGCGCCCGGGTGTCGACCGGAACGGTTTGGGGTCGGTGGGCCCAACAAGGGCTGAGCCGGCGGAGCAGCAGCATCGCCATCCAGCCGCCCAGAAAAATCCCGATTCCATCCGCCAGCAGGTCCAGCAAATCGAAGGTGCGGCTGCGGAAGCACAGTTGGGAGAACTCCTCAAGAACGGTGGGGATCAGCACAAAGAGGCTGCCTTTGAGAATGGAAACCGAACCGAATTGCATTCTGGAACCGCCCAAAGCCGCATTGGTCAGCAACGCCAGAATGCCAAACAGGAACAGATGCCCGAGCTTGTCTCCAGCCGGAACGTGTGCGGCCAGAAGAAACAGGCGTCCGCCCCTTCCTGCATCCGCCAGGCAGATCAGCGTCACCAGAAAGGCGACGAACACCCCCAAGGCTATCCAGGTCAGAACTTTAATCATTTGCCCACCTGCAGGTTGCAACCGGTTTCACGTCCTTACGACTTCCCCGACTTCCGTTTCCAGAGGCGCATCCGCCGAACGCTCGCTGTCGCGCTCTATGCACTCCCGGATGGATAGGAGACCATGATGAGGGGATTCTGTTCAACCTAAAAGCCGGCTTCACCGGCGCGTTCGATACAATGATCTGGAGGGCGGACCGGAAGCGCGGGCCGTTCAGCTGCATATGAGCCGAGTCGGCTCCCGCGCAGGGTCGAGAGGCCGGACCCTGTTTTCGGCAAGGCGGCCTATTGCGTCAGCTGCTGGAGTTTGCTGAACGCCTTGTCCCAAACCCCGGCGTACGGCTGGATGGTTTCGCAACGGAGACTTTGGCCTGCCAGGCGCCGTGCCGCATCGAGCGATTCCACGTGTTTGAGCGCGATGGCCTGGACCAGAATGTTGCCTGTGGCGGTCGTTTCCTTGGGGCACAGGATCACGGGGATCTGGAGTGCGTTGGCGATGAAGTTGTTCAGCAGCGCATGCTTCGCTGCGCCCTTGCCGGAGAGCATGTAGAGGCGTGCCATCTTCCGCCCGGTCACGGATTCTATCTCCTGCAGGGCCTTGCGATAGTAGAGGGCGATGCTTTCGAGCACGCAACGGATCACGGCGCCCGGTCTGCGCGGGATGGGCTGACCGGACTCGCGGCAGTAACTCTTAATCTTCTGCGGCATGTCGCCGGGAGTCAGGAAGAGAGGATCCGCGGGGTTGATCAAGCACTCGAAAGGATCCGACACCCCGGCCAGGTGCATCATCATGTCCAGATCAAGGTCTTCCCCCCGTTCCGCCCAGTATTTCTGGCATTCCTTGAGAATCCAGAATCCGACCGTGGCTTTGGAGAATCGGACCGTGCCTCCATAGCCGGCCTCGTTGGCGAATCCCGCTTTCATCGCGGTTTCACTCAACAGCGCGCTCGGAAGCTCCGTGCCGATCAGCGAATGCGTGCCCATCTGCAGGAAGGCCCAGTGGACACCCGCTTCGGCGGGGATCCCGGCGAGGGTTGCCGCCATCTCATGCGAGCAGGAGGTGACGACCTCAACATCTTGAATGTTCGTTTGCTCGGCAATCTCCTGGCGCAGCGGACCCAGCACAGAGCCGGCGGGAATCACCTGTGGGAAGAGATCTAGAGGCAGCCGGGTTTCGTGCAGGAGCCGGGCTGACCACGTCTTGTGCGTGGGATTGTAAAGCTGGGTGGTGCTGGCTGTGGAGATTTCCACTCGTGCTTCCCCGGACAGCAGGAAATTGAAACCGTCGGCCACCGGCAGAAGTTTGCCCGCCTTTGAAAGCCGGCGGCCTTTCTCCGCATTCAATTGCATCAGGGTGCTGTAGGGGGTGGGTTGCACGCCGGTTTCCTCGTAGAGGGTTTCCAGGGAAAGCTTGGAGAGCAATTGATCCATGGACTTGGCCATGCTTTTGGCGGAAGGAGCACACACCGGGGTGATCAACGCCCCCTGCGGATCAAACAACATGTAGTCCTCCCCCCAGGAACTGCAACTCACGCTGTTGATCGCCTCCTGCGTTCGGGCCACCTCCGTCAGGGAGTCCGTCACATGCTGAAAGAGCTCGGGAATGTTCCACTGCACGCAGTCGTCTTCCCGGGTGGGAGTGTTGTTGAAGCGGCGCAGCGTGGAAACGTTCAAACGCCCCTTGTCGAGCGTTCCCAAGGACACCCGCCCCTGCTCGGTTCCGAGATCACACGCGAGATAGGAAGTATACATGACCTTCCATCGGAAGCGTCAAACGTGCCAGCCAGCCTGTCGCCGCGTCCGCCGTCTGCACCCGGCAAAGTCAGGGGAAACCTCGAAACCGCCATCCATCGAACACCGTGCGCTCCAAGCCTTGAGGCCTGCCCAGCAGGATCGAACAATGTGTACCAGAATCGTCCAGATCAAACAGACACCCGGCCAGGCGGTCAGGGGCTGTCGCTGTCAGGCCGCCGGCCGGCCTTCCTGGATCCGCAGCGCCTGCTCGTAGCACTCCATGGCTTCGCTGAAACGTTCGAGTCGATTAAACAAGCCGCCTTTGTGGAGATAGGCCATGGTCAGGTTCTTGTCGGCACGGATGGCCCGGTCGTAGCATTCAATGGCTTCCTGATCCCGGTGCAGTCGCTCCAACGCCGTCCCTTTGTGCAACAAGACCTCCGCATGGGCGGGATGCTTTTGCAGAATTGCGTCGAAATGTCTGACCGCCTTCTCCGCATCCTCACCGGCGAGCAACGTCTCCCCTTGCTCGATCAGCGCGGCGAGCTCCCTTTCCACCGGGGGCTGTGTCCCGGCGCTACCGGGACTCAGGGCGGTTTGCGCACCTGAAGCGGAGGAACCGGCCGGCGGCGTCGATCCATGAGAGGTCTCCTCCACTTCCGCGATGCGATGTTCCAGCTTGCCCAGCGCATCGCTCAGCCGTGTGTTGGCGGCGTCGCTGAAACGGGAGCCAAGCGGGAGCGTTGCCGCCTCACGCGGCAGCCGGGCCGGAAAGCCGGCGGCAAGCGGAGCTCCCGCCAGATGGGCAACCGTCCTCCACTGCATCCACCCGGTCAATGCCAGCGCGAGGAACCCCATCAGGAGAAAGATGCCCGCAAACATCATCGTTTGGTTGTTGGACTTTTGAATGGCGATGTTGGAGTCCACGAGCGCCGCAGTGTTCATCTGGCTGGCCTTGTCCAGCGCGTTTTCGAGGAGTTCCAACCGTTTGTTCAACGCTTCGTTGTTGCGGAGGGCCGCGGCGTCAGCCTCAATCCGGCCGCGTTCGACGGCCAGCTGGGTGGCGTGCAACTGTTCCTGCAGATGCAGGAACGAGCGCATGAGCTCGGGGGTGATGTCCTGGGGTTGCCCGGGGACGACTTGCGCATTGGCCGGGGTGTCGGATTCCGCGGCGGCCGCCGCGTGGGGAACAAGGGCCCAGAGACTGCCTGCGAGCACGAGGGCCTTCACAACCGGGAAAAGCTTTGGGTACTTCATGATTGCCTGACTCCAGAGTGTTGAGCCACTCGCGCCTTGTCAAGGCGTGCCATGCCGACAACTCCCAGGGGGGTGTGAGACAAAATTCTGCAGGTTGGTGGTTTTGCGGTGCTTCTTTGCTGGCATGTCTCTGCCGGCCTTGTCGCCCAAGAAGAGGAAATCGCGCAGATCATGGCGCGCTACTCCTCCGAGGCGCCAACCGGGGCGGCGGTGCAAGCACTCGAAGTTCTCGTCCGCACCGCCCTGTTCAAACCGGCCACCGCCATCATCGGATGCCTCCTCCAGGGCGCTTCGGACCGGATTGATGCTCAGCGCCAGCCTACATGGGCCAAGCGCCTGCTCAAAGACAAGG
This sequence comes from Verrucomicrobiota bacterium, assembly GCA_025457725.1. Lineage (GTDB taxonomy): Bacteria > Verrucomicrobiota > Verrucomicrobiia > Limisphaerales > DSYF01 > JALOTU01. Next base: position 419 of record JALOTU010000024.1, on the reverse strand, counting down.
TCCAGGCATTGTTTAAAGAAACCCGCCAGGAATGCTCGGGTCGCCCCCAAGAGCAGGCCGTCGAGGAAGCCTTGGGCCACTTCATCCGCAACGTCTCTCGAATGCAGTACGACACCTTCCGCCAAGCCGGCGTGCCTCCCGGATTCGGACGGGTCTGCCCTGAGGAAGGGGCTTGCACGAGGGTTGTCTCACCGAACCCAATGGTTCACCGGATCTCCAGGCCGGACATTTCTCTTTCTCTCCGGGATCCGAGTCCATCGGCGATCATCCGAGGACTCTATGGAATCGCTCCGGCTGCGCGGCTGCAACTTGTTTCCGGAGGCGGGTGGTCCCATACTCGGCCCGTGCTCACCCGATCGCGCCACCCCGCCGCTGAAGGCATCCGGACCGGCGACACGGGCTTCGGCCGCCGGCGCGGC
>JALOTU010000346.1 GCA_025457725.1 Verrucomicrobiota bacterium | reverse complement strand
CGGTTGTCAGGGGAGGGTGCTGAGCTTGCACGGGGGTGACTATGGCAGTATAAACCAAATCCGTAACCAAACCGCAGTTTAAAAGATTATGAAAAAGATTGTATGTGCAGCAATGGCTTTGAGCTTGTTCGGGGTGGCAGCAAATGCCCAACTCCTCAGCGATAACTTCAATCGCCCTAATGGTTCTCTTGTCGGCACCATCCCAACTCCCGGGCCTGGAAGTGCCTGGATTGCCCACAGTGGGGCGTCGGGCGACTTGCTGATCCAAAGTGGACAGGCGTTGGTCCAGCACGGCATCCCCGCAGAAGACGCGCATAGTATCTTTGCCAGCCAGTCGGCTGGTGTTCTCGCGGCGGATTTTGACATCACCGTCAATGACGACACCGTTATCACTGCGGGCGACTCTGAGTACTTTGCTCATTTTATGATAGATGGAAGCAATTTGTTCTACTCGAGATTGTATGTCGTGCCCGCCAATGTTGGCGGAAACGATTACACTCTGGGGCTCTCCACAAGCAGCGGCGGTTTCACAGAGACTTTTCCGACTGATTTCAGTTATGGCAACCAAATCCATGTGAGATTGACTTACGATTTTGGAACCTCATTGTCCTCGTTGACAGTGGGTGCTACCACGATCACATCCTCAGTCGTGAGTGCTGCCGCTAGCTTGGACTCGTTCGCTCTGCGCCAGTCAGACTCGATTAACAACGAGTCAATCCTGGTCGACAATCTCGTGGTGACCATCCCCGAGCCCACCACGTTTGCGCTGGGTGGTTTTGGCTTGTTGACGCTCGTGCTGGCCCGTCGTCGCAGCTAAGTCATCTTTGATGATATTCAATAGCGCTCACGGCGTTCGCTGTGGGCGCTTTTTTATTGGTCAAACCGCCCCGTTTAGGTTTACGGCTGGGTAAGGGGGGTGTGCGGCATCGGGGGAGGCTTTTGTCTATCGCAAGTACAACTCTTTAGATTACTGTTGAGCATGAATCGCCACGCACCGACCCTTTCCGGTTTGGTTGGACTTCTCGCCTTGCTGCTGCTGACGCCACGAGCGTTTGCTTGGGACTACAACATTCATCGCCTTGTGAACGAGCTGGCGGTTGCCTCCCTGCCGACAAACTTCCCGGCCTTTGTGCGCGAACCGGCAAACGTCGAACGCATTGCTTTCCTCAGTGGCGAGGCTGATCGCTGGCGCAACTCGCCCGACCTGTGCCTGAACCATGTCAATCGCCCGGATCATTACATCGATATCGAGGATTTGGAGGTCTACCACCTGACCCCGGGGCAGTTGCCCGCCCTGCGGTACGACTTCATCGGGATGATCGCGGTGAAACGCGAGGAGAATCCCACCCCGTGGGCCGATCTCAACGAGGAGAACAACCAGGATCACACCAAGCAGCTGTGCGGTCTTCTGCCCTGGACCATTGCCGAGTCCTACAGCCGTCTGAAATCCAGTTTCAGCTACCTCAAGGCACTTGAACAGGGAGGCGGCACGCCGGAGGAGATTGCGAATGCCCGGCAGAACATCGTTTATGTGATGGGGGTGATGGGGCATTACGTCGGCGATGCCGCGCAGCCGCTGCACACCACCAAGCATTACAACGGCTGGGTGGGCGACAATCCCAACGGTTACACCACCGAACGCAAGATTCATTCATGGATTGACGGGGGATTTTGGCAGGCGACCGGCGTGCCGACGGCGAAGGACCTGGAATCCTCCCTCCGAACCGCTGAACCGGTCGCGAGCAATGGGCGGGTGGTTGCGCCGGACCAGATGTTTCCCGCGATTGTTGAGTACATCCAAAATTCGCATGTATTGGTGGAGCCGCTCTACAAGCTGGAGAAGGAAGGCGCCCTGACGCCGGGTAATGAGCAAGAGTCGCAAGGAAAAGCGTTTCTTGAAAAACAAGTGATCGCCGGGGCGCAGATGCTTGGGGACCTGTGGGTCAGCGCCTGGCAGCAGGCGCCCGAGGACACCTACCTCCTGCGCACGCTCGCCGAGCGTGCCAATTCCTCGCAGGCGGCGACTCGATCGGGTCAGTGAAAACCCGTGCAAGCTGCGCCCCCCACGACAGCGTCCTGGAGTGCGGGGACTTGTCGCCGCTTTCAGCTTTGGAGACTGGTCGGCAAAGCAACGATGCATTCAACGGCGCCGGGACTTTGGAAATCGTTGCGACTTCGAAATCCCCGGAGCGCGGACATTCTGTCCGCGAAGGGAGCCGGCCTACGCGCCGTGCGGACAGGACTGTGCGCGCCCCGAACGGCGGGGAAACTCGAAATGGCCATTGGCGAGCCCGGAAATTCTTCATACCTTGCCCGCGCATGAGCGACCACGACACAGGCAGACGTTAATCCGCCATGGAGGCCTCACTTTCTGAGACCCGCAAAAAGTATCCGCCTGGTTTCCGCAGGCGGCGGAGTTTGAATTGGCTGGTCCTGGGATTGACGTATGCCTCCTACTACATGTGCCGATATAATTTCCGCTATGCCACCCCGGGCATGGTCGAGGAGTTCGGCTTCGACAAGCTGGCGATCACCGGCATCCTGAGCGTCTGGTCCCTGGCCTATGGCACCGGGCAGCTGGTCAATGGGCTGCTCACGGATCGCATCGGGGGCAAGACGGCCATGATGATCGGGGCGGTGGGAACCATCATCATCAACCTGATCTTCGGCTTTGCCTCGTTTGCCGGGACCTTTTCCACCTTCGCCCTCATCTGGTTGATGAACGGATGGTTGCAGTCCTTTGGCGCGCCGGGAATGGTCAAGATCAACGCCGCCTGGTTCAACCGTAACGAGCGCGGGACCTTCGCCGGGATCTTCGGGTTCATGATCCAGTCCGGCCAGGTGGCCATCAACAATCTCGCCCCGATCATTCTGGCGGGATTCACCGTTGGCATCTGGGTGGTGGCGGAGGGCGATTGGCGGTGGCTGTTTCGAATCCCGCCGTTGTTCACCGCCGCCATGGCTGTGGCGATGGCCTTCATCCCCAAGGAATCTCCGGAGGAGGCGGGTTATCCCGGCGTGGTGAAGGATGAGGGAGCGACCGATTCCTCGACCCGCACCTCGCTGAAGGAGTCCTTTCTCACCATATTCAGCCATCCCCTGATTTGGTTCTACGCCACGGCCTACGCATGCACGGGAGCGGTGCGCAACAGCTCCGATCAGTTGGCGGTGCTCTATTTTGTCGAACAGCTGAAGCTGAACATGGAGGATAAACCGCGTGCCGTCTTGATCACGATGAACCTGATGCCGATCGTGGCGGTGGTGGGCTCATTCCTGGCGGGGTGGGTCTCCGATCGTTTCTTCAAGGGGCACCGGTCGCCGGTCGCCATGACCCTTTATTATTTTGAAAGCCTGGTGATCATGATTGCCGCCCTGGTGGTTTTCAGCGGCGTGGTGAGGCCCACGCCGACCGGCATCTTTCTCGGCTGCCTGTTCCTGGTGCTGGTGTCGCTCACGGCGAATTCCACCCATTCCATCGTCGGCGCGGCCGCTCCCATGGATATCGGAGGCCGCAAGATGGCCGGCTTTGCGGCCGGTGTGATTGACTCCTTTCAGTATTATGG
>JALOTU010000345.1 GCA_025457725.1 Verrucomicrobiota bacterium | reverse complement strand
CGTGACCCGCCGGATCCGGAGGCGCCATGCCAGTCGAAAATCGCATCGTCAAGATCCAGAAGCGCAACCGCTCTTTGGTCCGGTTCGACCCCGATCGCATCCGCAACGCCATCCTTCGCGCCGGCCGGTCGGTGGGCGGCTTCCATCACGATTGGGTGCCGGGGATCAATGACCGGCTGTTCCAATCCGGTCCGGGGGACGAGGAGGTCTCGGACTGTCTCACGGATTCCGTTCTGCTGTGCCTCAACGCCGACCCCGACCATCTGATCAGCAATTATCCGCCGACGATCGAGGCCATTCAGGACAAGGTGATGCATGTGTTGCGGAGCCACGGGCTGCAACGCGCCGCCGACGCCTACGCTTGTTACCGGTGGAGCCGGCATTGGCTGCGCGAGGGGGATGTCACCCCGGACCAGTTCACGGGCAACGGGCTGGACACGGCCGGACAGCGCGCCGCGATGGCCTGGAACATCGAACAAGGCTGCCACACCCAGGAGCATGTGAACGAGCAGGTGCGGGGCGGACGGCTGGCCGGCCTGGTGGAGGCGGCCCTGGCCCGCCAGCAGGAGCAACTGGCAAGAGCCGCCCGGACCGTCATTGCGCGACTGCAAGGTCCCGCTCCCCTGCGCCTGATCTGGATTGCGGGCCCCACCTCATCGGGAAAGACCACGCTCACCGTCCAGCTCACGCGGCAACTCGAGCGCGAGGGGGTGCGGTTCCTGATGCTCAATCTGGATGATTACTTCTGGCCGCTGGCGGAACATCCCACCGACTGGATCAACGATCGCAATTACGAGACGCCCGAGGCGCTGGACATCCAGCTCATCAACCAGCATCTCCGCATCCTGCTGGACGGGGGCGCTGTCGAGAAGCCGGTGTTCAGCTTCAAGGAGGGGCGGCACGTGGGCACCCGGACCGTGCGTCTGGAGAAGGACCAGGTGCTGCTCCTGGACTGCCTGCATGGATTGTATCCACCGTTGATCGACGGCATCGATCGCAGCGCGGAGTTTCGCGTGTATGCGAACGTGCGCACGGCGATGTATGAAGGGGACGGCGGCACGAAACGGCTGATCCTGAGCGACGACGTACGCCTGTTGCGCCGCATGCTGCGGGACTGCCGCCATCGCAACAGCAGCCCCCTGTTCACCCTGCTCCACTGGCATTATGTCCGCGCCGGCGAGCTGTTCAGCATCCTGCCCTTCGAAGGACGCGCCGACGTGGTTCTGAACGGCGGATTCCCCTTCGACCTGACCTTCATGCATCCGCTGCTCTGCGGGGATCCCCCCGGCCTGCCCCGGCAGGAGTCCCTCCGGGATTACGCCGGTTTCCTGGATGCGCGGATCCGACTCCAACGCCTCGAGCGCGTGCTGGGAAACACGGTCGGCCTTCCCCTCGCCGCGCTGAACGATTTGAACCTGTTGCCCGGCGACGCGCTCATCCGGGAGTTCATTGGCGGAAGCACGGTCAAGATCCCGCACAACGAGTGAGGTTCGGATCAATGGGAGATCCATCCGTGGGCCAGCTTCCAGCCCGAGCGGGTCAGCAGAAGCAACACGGCCGGCAGCACCGTCAGGGAGGCCAGCATGCACATCGTGGTGCCCAGCGCCATCACCTGGCCCAAGCTGGCAATCCCCGCGTGCTCCGCCAGCATCAGGCTGCCAAACCCCGCCGCCGTGGTGAGCGCCGAAACCAGCACGGCCTTGCCGGTGCTCTTGCCCAGCACGCTGGGGTTGTTCTCCTCCGTGAACCGATTCAGGATGTGGACCCCGTTGCTCACGCCGATCCCGATCAGGAGCGTGAAGGAAATGATGTTGGCCGGATTGAAAGGGATGCCCAGAAAACCCATCCAGCCGAGGGTCCACAAGATTCCCACCCCCACCGGCAACAGCGCCAGCAGGGCGCAGATGACATTCCGAAAGTGCATCACCAGCATCAACACAATGGCCAGCAGGGCGTAAACCACGGCCTTCTGGGCGTTGCTCTTGAGCCGGCTGGTGTATTCGTAAAAGCGGACGGGAGCGCCCGTGACCTTCGGGGCCACCGTTCGCAATTCGCGCACAAAGTCATCCTGCGGGCCCCGCTCCCACACGTTGTCGCGCGGATAGACCTGCAACAAAAACTTCCCGGTCCGACCAATGAAACGGGACCGCAAATTCGAAGGCAAATCGTTCACGCGGAGCGGGGCGCGATCGTCCTGCTGCTGGAGCGCGGCCAGGGTGGTGGCCAGATCGGCGAAGAGCGCCTGCTGATAACTGGCCAGTTCCCCGGCACGCACCTCCGCGGGTCCGGCGGCGATGACCGCCCGCAATGTCTCCACCGCGTCGCGCAACACCATCAGTTCCTCCCGCAAGACCTGGTTGCCCGCACGACCCGCGAAATAGATCGCGCTGCCAACCACATGACCAAACCCCTCGAGGGAGTGATCCAACGCCGCCAGATCGGCCGGCCCGGTATCCATGGGCGCGAACTGAATCGATCCCAGCAATTCCCGGATCTGGCGCACGTCGGCAAGCTTGTGCTCCTGGTCCCCGGCCAGCATCGGCGCCAGCGTGACCACCTCGGCCACGGTGTCCAGTTGCCGGATCTTCTGCTCCAGGGCCAGCGCCTCGTCGATGGTGTCGGCCGGGACCAGGCACGCGAGCATGGTGTGCGATGAGGATTCCACCATCTTCCGCTCGTAGGCCACGGCGGAAAGCCCCTGGTTCTGCAGGTTCAACAGGTTGTAATCGAACCGCACGCGAAAGACCTGGATTCCGGCCAACAAGCTCAACGCCAGCCCCACCCCCACCACAAGCCGCGGGCGTCCCAGCCAGTGCTGCTCGAGCTGTTCCCGACGGGAACGCAGGGCCTTGCGGACGGAAGGCGCCACGCGCTTGCGCTTCTTGTCGTAAAGCAGCATCGCCGGAAGCATGGTCATCATCGGCACCAGACACACCAGCAACCCGCCTCCGGAAACCAGCCCCATCTCACGAATGCCCTTGAACCCGGTCAACGTCATCGCCAGAAAGGCGGCCGCCGTGGTCAGTCCCCCGGTGCAGATCCCGGTTCCGGACACAACCAGGGCCTTGTCGATGGCCGCCCGCGCGGAACGCCCGTCGCGCAGCTCCTCCTCATAGCGCGTGATCAGGTGCACCCCGAAATCAATCGCCAGCCCGATCAGGATGGGCACAAAGGTGATGGTCAGGATGTTCAGGTGACCCAGCGTCAGCGTGGCAAATCCCAGGGTGTAACCGATCCCCACCACCAGGCTGGCGGTGGCCATCAGCGGACGCCGGACCTCGTGATAACAAAAGATGAACGTCAACGCCACGACCACCAGGGCCACCAGGGAGGCCTTGGTGGTGTCCCCCCGAGCCTGCCGCATCTCCTCATACCGCAGCACCGGCTGGCCGGTCACCCCGACATTCACGCCGGGCACCTCCAATTGCGTCTCTTTGACCAGCTCCCGCAGCCGCAGAATGGCCGCCTCCTCGAGCGGCTTGGACGCCACCGCGCAGGTGACCGCGTAGAACCGTCCGCCGGCAAAATTCAGGTAATCGCCCGGCACCGGCGTGCCCTCCGCCGC
>JALOTU010000344.1 GCA_025457725.1 Verrucomicrobiota bacterium | reverse complement strand
ATGGCTCCAGAGGTAGGACTCGAACCTACAACCGATCGGTTAACAGCCGATTGCTCTACCATTGAGCTACTCTGGAATCCAAAGGGCGCACAACTTACCTGCCCCAGCCAAAACCCGTCAACTCGCATTTGCATCATTTGCATCACACTCGGGCCAGATAATGTGTGTCGCCAGCCGCCCGCGCCCCGCCCGCACGCCTAATCCAACCACCCAGAGCTGTTCCGGCCTTTGTTACGTTAGAGGTAACCCCCCGAGTCATTCCCTCCCGACCATACCATCATTGTCGCCCCCACCACCAACCAAGTCTACGTCGGTCTCGAATCCAGCACCAGCTTGGTGAACTGGTCAACCGCCACCAACGGTATCTATGGCAGTCCTGAGGAGGCGGGATTCTTCAGAATCCACATGCAGGGGCAGTGAGAACGAAGAAGGGAACACACCATTCTCACCTCGTGCGCTCCCGGGCACTCGTCACCTCGTGCGCTACAGGCACTCCTTACGTCGGGAGCTACAATTCAGGGCCAGTGCTCATACGGCGCCACTTTGGGATTCTTTTCGGAATCACTCGCAGGTAAGGTCCGGACATGGGGTTGGTGCGCATCCTGGTTGACGGTTACAGCCTGCTTCACGAATGGACGGATCTGGCCGCGGGCCGGCCGCGGCATTCCGTGGAGGCCCGGGAGGCGTTGATCCAAACGCTGACGCATTACCAGGACGCCATCGGCACCCCGGTCACCATCTTCTTTGACGGAGCCGGCGCGCCCGCAGGCACCCCGAAAACCCACAGCACAAGGCAGCTCGAGGTGCTTTACTCCCGCAACGGGCAGACGGCGGACGACATGATTGAGCGCGCCGCCTACCGCTTCCAGGAATATGGCGAGGTGCTCGCCGTGACCAATGATCATGCCGAACGCAACCTCGTCATTCACATGGGGGGAATGGCGGAGTCGTGCGAGAATTTCATCCACACGGTCGAGGCGACCCTGTCCGGCATCGCCGAAGATGTGGAACGCCACAACCGGCACGAACGTCAGCGCTATCGTTCGTCATCCACCCATGCCCAACACTCCCCCAAAAAGAAACCATGACCGCCAAAACGCTTCGTCTTCCCGAACTCTGCTGCCTGATCGCGCTGGCCCTCCCGTGTGCCTCGTTCGCGGTGACCAATGTTCCGCCCGTGGTTCCTGACCGATACCTGTTCGTGCTGGACGTGTCCGCGCCCATGCGGCCGCGGGCGCAAGCCGTTCAGCAGGCGGTCACCAGCCTGTTAGTATCCGGCTTCCACGGTCAGATCAAGGATGGCGACGAGATTGGGATATGGACCTTCAACAACCAGCTTCATTCCGGCGATTTCCCGCTGCTCAGCTGGAAGGAGAGCGAGCGCAATGACCTGACCCGCAAGGTGCTCAACTTCGTCAGTTCGCTGACTTACGCGAATGAAACCCGGTTTGACCAAGTCCGGCCGGACCTGCTGGCAGTGGTGAAGGACTCCTACCGGATCACGGTGATCCTGGTCTGCGACGGCGACGAGGTCATCCAGGGCACACCGTTTGATCTGAGCATTGCAAAGTACTTTCAGGAGAACGCGGCCGAGCTCAAAACGCGGAAGGCGCCCATCATCATCGTCATGCGCGGTTACAAGGGCCAGTTCATCGGCCACAAGATCAGTTACCCCCCCTGGCCACTGGAGTTGCCCTTCTTCCCCGCCGAACCGGAGCCGGTCAAGGTCCCGGAACCGGTCGAGCCTCCGAAGCAAGAGGCGGATGCCACTCCCGCCGACGGATTGCTGAAAGGGCTGGCAACCACCAACAAGGGGCCGATTGTCTATGCTGAACCGTTGATCGTGCGGGGCGGCGACCGTCCAGCCCGGGAGGCCGCACTCAAGCCGGCCCCCACCAACGGGATGCCTGCACCGGCAATCCCTTCGAATGCGCTGGCAGCCAATGTTGCATCCGGGGAAGGCAGCCCACCGCAAACCCGCTCGAACGTTGCCTCGCCAGCCACCCTCCCGCCTTCGGGCTCTGACGAAACCGCCGTCACATCCGTCACGCCTCTGGCCACAGAAGCCGGTGAGGAAACATCCGGCACCGGGAAATGGTTGGGGCTGATTGGCGTCGGGGTCGTCGCGCTCGTGTTTGTGGGGGCGGCGGCCTGGTTCCTGAGGAGGAAGCCCCGCTCGACCGGCGGCACGAGCCTGATCACCCGATCCATGAATGATCGCGGGGACCGCCGACGATAGATTCCCTGGACGTCCGGTTTACCTGGTGGCGGCAGTTTCCGAGGGAACGGTGGCGTCCGAATCCGCGATGGAAGCCGCCTTGAACGGTTCAATGCGGTCGATCCGATGGTGGTGTCGGGCGCCATGAACTTCAAATTCCACCTGGTCGCCCGGCGCCTTGTTCAGCAGCCCCTGGGCAACCGGGGACAGGTAACTGATGACCCCCTGTTCCGGGTCGCTGTCCCACGCGCCCAGAATGGTGAAGACCTCCGGCTTCTGCGCCTCCAGATCGGTCGCGAACACCCGGGTGCCCACGCTGACCACATCCGTGCGGGGATCGCTGAAGTCCGTGCCGCGAGCCCGCACCAGCTGAGCCTCGAGCTCCTCTTTGCGTCGCATCAGGATCTTCTGCATTTCCTTGGCCGCCTTGTATTCGTGGTTCTCCCGCAGATCCCCGTAGCTGCGGGCAATGGCGATTTCCTTGGAGTTCTCAGGGATCTTCTTCTGGACCAGATCGGCGTACTCATTGCGCCGGCGATCCAGGCTTTCCCAGGAAACAATCAAGCCGGCGTCCTGCCGCGTTTGATCGCCGGAAATCAGGGATTGGACGGAGGGATGATGCTTCACCAGGCGGGCCAGCAGCGATCGCTTGTCCATGTCATCGAACACCGTGCACAACTGGAGACCGCGGGTGACATCGCGAATCACGTCCAGATCCGCCGTGGCCGTCAGGTCGGCCAGGAGCTTCTGATCGGCCATGATGAAATCCCGCAGCCGGTTGGATCGTTTCTCATTGAATTGATCGCGCTCCATGGCGCTGATCATGGCGCGGAACACTTCCGGGCCCAGGATGTCCGCGAACACATCGCTGCGTTCCTTGCCCAGCCACAGCAACAGTTCGCTGCTGGCGGAATGCTGGCTGATCAGGCGTGCCAGCGCCTCCTTGAGGGCCTCCATGTGACCGGCATTGACGAGTGCCAGCACCAGCTCCTTGCAAAGGCGCGCGGAGATGACGTTGAGCGACAACAACACGGATTCCTGCCAGTGATCCGGGTTGGCATCCTTGAACGATTCGATGGCGCGGCGCTGTTTGGCGGCCGGCATGGCTTCGAGAACCTCGGCGAAAATGATCTCCTGGGCCCACACCGAGGCGGTGGTCAACTCGCCCTCCTCCGGTGCGGTCTTCGCCATCGCCCGCAGGTCGTCCCGGGCAAAAATGGCCTCCAGGGCGACCTCCGGCTGGGTGCGCTGGTGGTTGGGGATCTCCTTGTTCAGCGTGGAAATCATCTCGGCCGCCAGCGTTTCCACCCCCGTCAAGTCCTCGACGCTCCGGACCGCTTCCGCCGCCACGGCCAGCCGCGCCTTGAGTCCTTTGGCCGACCGGAACGACTCGAGCAACCGGTCATGCAGCGAGATTTCCGAGGATTGATAGACGATGGGCTCGCTCTTCTTGGTGGGGATCAGGAAGTGGCCATCCTTTTTCATTTCGTGCCGGGCGGCTTCCCACCACTTCTTCCAATCCTCGCTGATGACGTCCGGCACCAATGACTGTTGAATCTGGTCGGCCGTGGCTCTGCCGTCAAAGCTGTTGAGCACGATCTTGACGAGCTCGAGATGGCTCGTGGCCGCGAGCTGTTTGAGTCGGTCCAGCTCGGAGGCCTTGAGCGCGAGAATGTGGTCTTTGGCGATGGGCTTGAGCGCGTCGACGGCAAAGGCCAGATCCATGCTGTGGCCCGCTTTTCCGGGGAAATCGATGGTGAACCGCCCGAACACCGTGTCGACAGTCCGAATGCGGCCAAACCCCCAGCTGCGGTGCATGCAGAATCCGCTTTCGGTCAGAAGGACCAGCGAATCGATGTGACGCCCTTCGATTTTCCCCGCGGCC
>JALOTU010000343.1 GCA_025457725.1 Verrucomicrobiota bacterium | reverse complement strand
CAGCAAAATATAAACAACAAGTTGACAATGCGGTCATAATATAGACATACTATAAACAATAAAGTCAACCAATTGTGATGGAGACCAGCAATATGATTCAACCAGTTGAAAGGACTGTTCGCGGGGTTCGGTCGTTGCAGACCCGTCGTCACCGGCTACAGGAGGCGCCTTGGGATGAGTTGGCATTTGTCAGGAGGATTCGCGAGGCTCGGGTCAGGGCCACGTGGCATCAGCTGTCCGTGGACTACCGCGAAGTCTCCTTTCACCCTGTGATTCGGCATCGCGGTTGACGCAGAGATCCTATGATGAAACAAGTGATTATTGTGGGGGCGGGTCCCGGTGGTCTTGCTTCGGCGATGTTACTGGCTGCAGCCGGGTTGAAGGTGAAGGTGGTGGAGCGCCTGCCTCATGTCGGTGGACGCACCTCCAGCATTGAGTCGGATGGGTATCGATTCGATTTGGGGCCGACCTTCTTTCTGTATCCGCGGGTGCTGGAAGAGATCTTTGCAGCGGCGGGGCGCGAACTGCGGAAGGAGGTTCCGATGGTTCGGCTCGATCCGCAGTATCGCATTCAATTTGGAGGCGGGGGCGCCATTGATGCCACTGCGGATCCCGAGCGAATGGCGCGGCAGATTGCAGAGATCTCTCCCGAGGACGCCGGCGGGTTCAAGGCGTTTATGAAGGAGAATCGCACCAAGCTGAACCTGTTTGAGCCCTGCCTGGAGCAACCCTATCTGGGCCTGCAGGACGTGCTCAACGTGCGCTTGTTGAAGCTGCTTCCGATGTTGCATCCCACAGAATCAGTGGACACATATTTGAAGCGATTTTTCAAGGACGACCGCGTTCGGCTGGCCTTTTGTTTTCAGTCCAAGTATCTCGGGATGTCGCCTTTTCGCTGTCCGAGCCTTTTTTCGATCCTTTCCTTCCTCGAGTACGAGTATGGCGTGTGGCATCCGATGGGGGGGTGCGCATCGGTTACGCAGGCCATGGCCCGGATCTGCGGTGAAATGGGGGTGGACATTTGCCTGAACGAGCCGGTGGAGGAGATTCTTTTTGCCGGTCGCAAGGCGGTTGGCATTCGGACACCTTCGGGTATTCAGCGGGCGGAGGCGGTGGTGGTGAACGCCGATTTTGCGCGGGCCATGACGCGCATGGTGCCTGACGCCCTGCGCAAACGGTGGACGAACAGGAAGATAGCGAAGAAGAAATTCTCCTGCTCCACGTTCATGATGTACCTGGGAATCGAGGGCCAGTATGACCTGCCGCATCACACGATCCACATTTCCAAGGACTACGCGGCGAACCTCGAGGACATCGAAACCAAACACGTCCTGAGTGAGGATCCGAGTTTCTATGTTCAGAATGCCTGCGTCACCGATCCATCCCTGGCCCCGGCCGGGCACAGCGCGCTGTATCTGCTGGCGCCGGTCACCCACCAGCATGCGAATGTGGACTGGAGTTTCGAGCGGGACCGTTACCGCAACCTGTTATTGGAGAAGGCGGCTCAGGCAGGTTACACGGATCTGGAACGCAGAATCCGTTACGAGCGCGTGCTCACGCCGGTGGATTGGGACACCCGTTATGAGATTCATCTGGGCGCGACCTTCAATCTGGCCCACAGTCTCGATCAACTCCTTCACCTGCGTCCGCGCAACCGGTTTGAGGACTTGGAATCCGTCTATCTTGTGGGAGGCGGCACTCATCCCGGCAGCGGCCTACCGGTGATCTTTGAATCCGCGCGCATCACCAGCAGGTTGTTGTTGGAGGACATCGGGATGAACACCAAGAACCGACCAGCGTTTACTCCTCACAGTACGACCATGGGACAGTCTGCTGAACTCGCCCTGTGATCGACCCCCCTGCACTACTGATTCCCGATCGCCCCTGGTCCCGGGAGGGCGGCGCACTCCAGATTGCCCAGGCAGTCCGAACCGCCCGACTTGCGCAGTCGGGTTGGGCGGCCACCCCTCTTCGGTCAAGACTCCGGATCCTGAGGGATTTCAGGGCTCTCGCAGCGGAGCAGTCCTCGAGACTTGCCGAGTTGTCGACCCGGGCTCGCCATCGTCCTGTGTGCGAAGCCCTGACTGCGGAGGTGGTGCCCCTGCTGGAGGCGGTCCGGTTCATCGAGCGTGAAGCTCCGCGCCTCCTGGCAACCCGCAGGCTCGGACGTCGCGGCCGGCCCAAGTGGCTGTTCGGTGTGCAGTCGGAGATCCGGCGCGAGCCTTTGGGCGTGGTCCTGGTAATCGGGCCCTCCAACTACCCGCTGTTTCTTCCCGCAGTGCAGGCACTTCAAGCCTTGGCGGCGGGGAATTCCGTGCTGGTCAAGCCGGGCGATGGCGGCTGGGAAGTCATGGAAAACCTGATGGGTCTGCTGCATCATGCGGGGCTGGATCACCGATTAGCACAGGTATTGCCGGAATCGACCTCAGCGGCAGTTGCCGCCATCGAGGCCGGGGTGGACAAGGCTATCCTGACCGGCTCCGCGGAAACCGGGAGACTCGTTCTCCAGCATCTTGCCCGGCATTTGACGCCTGCGGTTGTGGAGTTGTCCGGTTGCGATGCGGTGTTTGTCCGTGCAGACGCGGACTTGGATCTTGTTGTGCGTGCCTTGCGCTTCGGAACCCTGCTCAACAACGGGGCCACCTGCATCGCCCCACGCAGGGTGTTCGTGCAGCGATCGGTGGCGACCGAACTGGAAGGGCTTCTTGCCCGGGCCTTTGCCGAGCGGGCATCCCTTCCGGCACCCATGCGCCTGAGACCGGAATGGGCGGGCATGATTCGCGAAGCGTTGTCCGGGGGTGCGCACCTGGTCGCCGGAGTGTTGCAGGACAACGACCAATGCTGGCCCCCGCTGATTCTCGCGGGGGCGACCCCTGAAATGCGGCTCCTGAACCACGATGTGTTCGCCCCGGTGCTGTCGCTGGTGACGGTTGCGGATGATCATGAGGCACTCGACCTCTCGCGTCGCGGTCGCTATGCCCTCGGTGCCACCATCTTCGGGCGCAACAAACGCGAGGCCCGGCTGCTGGCCGACAGAGTGGACGCCGGGGTGGTGGTGATCAACGACATCATTGTGCCGACGGCGGATCCGCGCCTGCCATTCGGGGGACGGCACTGCAGCGGGTTTGGGTCGACTCGCGGCGCGGAGGGGTTGCTGGAGATGACCGTGCCCAAGGCGGTGGCTGTCCGGCACAGAGCCTGGCTGCCTCACCTTGATCCGGTGCAACCCGGGGATGCGAACCTGTTTGAGATTTATCTCGTGGCGTCCCATGCGACCGCGTTGCGAAGGCGCATTCGGGCCGGCCTGGAGGTGGCTCGTGGGATTCTGCATCGACGTATCCACCAAACCTCAGACCACTGATTCGTTTGCCTCATCACAACCAGTCGGAAAGGAAGGAGTCATGAACCAGCAAGACCCACAACGTGTTGGCGCCTTCAAGCCTGCCGATCCCAGTCCGGACCTGCGCGGCCTGTTTCCGAGCGGAGGGTCTGCGCATCCCGGGGCAGGCATGCCCATGGCTGATGTTCATCAACCACGCCTGGGGGCGGTCATTTTGATAAGGAGCACGGAACGCGATGAA
>JALOTU010000342.1 GCA_025457725.1 Verrucomicrobiota bacterium | reverse complement strand
ATCGTGGTCCCCCGCTCACGCTTCGCGCCGGTGAAGGCCACATCCGACCTGCTCGCGGTCCGGTCGGACGCCTACGTCCTGGGCGATGACTTCCAACTGGCGCTCGCCCCCTCACGAAACGGCATCCCGCCGTCCATCGAGTTGGACCCCAAACATTACAAGATGGTGGACCAGCTCGAGGCGAGGGTTCCCGGAAAGGCCCCGTCGTTGAAGGACTGTGAATACTTGTCCGTGGAAGGGCCGGTGGACTTTGCCGGAGAAAATGTGATCGCCGGCAAGGTCCGGGTGATCAATCCAGCCGCCGCCCCCGCCCCGCTGCCGCCGGGCCTCTACAAGGATACGATCGTGACGCTGCCAGCGTAGCGACTTCACGCAGGGAAAAGCGCGCTGACCGGAGCGCGGACATTTCTCTCCGCCCGAAGTCCAGGCAAGCCGTTCTTGCGGACAAGAATGTCCGCGCCCCCGGGTCAGGATCCTGAACCGTCTCCGCGTTCCTGGCGAACCTGTTCGTGGAATTCCTCGGAAACGATGAAGCCCACGCACTTCTTGGAACCGCAGCGGCAGGGATGGGCCTTGTAGTCATCGATGTCGTAGCAGTAATTGAAGGTCAACTCCTCTCCCGGCTGGATGTCGCGGATGGAGGACACCCAGATCCGGCCTTCATAATCGATGGTCTCACAGTTGGCTTCGCAGCTGTGGTTGATCCAGCGGGCGAGGTTCCAGTCCACGTTGCCGTCGATGTCATGCTCCTCATCCACAATGAAGATGTAACGGTTGTCAGCCTCGCAACGCCGCTCGGATTCCTCCTTGTCGATCTTCTCGCCGACATACTCAATGATGTCGGTCTCCCGCGGAATGAGCTTGCGGGCATAAGCACCCATCCCGTGGATCTTCGAGCCGCGGAATTCCACCCACTCGGTCTGTGCCACGATCCCCTGCGTTTCGGAGTCCTGATTGACTGTTTGCATGTTCACTCGTTTCGCGTTGAGTATTGAGAAGTCGCCGCGAAATTGTCGAACGCATAATGGACGTCCGAGAAGAGGGCGCACGTCCGTTCTTGAGTGACGGCGGGACACAAGCGATGCTCTGGGAAATCATCCATTCACCCAATCCGCATGATGAAACCCGCCACCTCCTTTGTCCTCCTGCTGGTCACCGCACCGGACCTGGCCGTCGCCCGCACGCTGGCCCGCGCTGCCCTCGAACAAAAGCTCATCGCCTGCGCCAACCTGGTGCCGCGCATTGAATCCCACTACTCGTGGCAGGGCCGGCTGGAGTGTTCGAAGGAAGTCCTGCTGGTGTTGAAGTCCCGAAAGCCACTCCTGCCCAGGCTGGAAAAGCTCCTACTCAAGCTGCATCCCTACGACACGCCCGAGATCCTCGTCCTGCCCCTTGCCGCGGGCACCCGGCGCTACCTCGACTGGCTTCGGAACGAAACCCCGGCGGTTACATGTTCGAAATGATGTTGCTGCCGAATTCGCTGCACTTGATCTGGGTGGCGCCCTCCATCAATCGGGCGAAGTCATAGGTCACTTTCCGGGAGCCGATGGCCCCGTTGAGTCCTTTGACAATCAGGTCCGCCGCCTCCACCCAGCCCATGTGCCGCAGCATCATCTCGCCCGACAGCACCACCGATCCGGGATTGACCATGTCCTGGTCGGCATACTTGGGCGCCGTACCGTGGGTGGCTTCGAAGATGGCGTGGCCGGTGAGATAATTGATGTTGCCGCCCGGCGCGATACCAATCCCGCCCACCTGCGCGGCCAGGGCGTCGGAAAGGTAATCGCCGTTCAGGTTCAGCGTGGCAATCACGTCAAAATCCCTGGGCCGTGTCAGCACCTGTTGCAGGGCGATGTCGGCGATGGCGTCCTTGATGATAATCCCCGCGCCCGGCTTGCCTTCGGGAATCCGGCACCACGGCCCGCCGTCGATCTCCTCGGCGCCGAACTCGCTCCTGGCCACCTCGTAGCTCCAGTCCCGGAAGGCGCCCTCGGTGAACTTCATGATGTTGCCCTTGTGGACAATGGTCACGCTCTGGCGCCGGTTGGCGATGGCGTACTCGATGGCGGCGCGCATCAACCGCTGCGTGCCCGGCTTGCTGACCGGCTTGATGCCGATGCCCACGGTATCGAGGGCCTCGTTGCCGAACCGGATCTTTTTGAAGGCGGCGGGCAGTTCGCTCTGCACAAACTTCAAAACCTTCATCGCCTCCACCGATCCCGCCTGATAGTCGATCCCCGCATATATGTCCTCGGTGTTTTCGCGAAAAATGACCATGTCGACGTTCTCCGGATGTTTCACCGGGGAAGGCACGCCCTGAAAGTATTGCACCGGGCGAAGGCACACATAGAGGTCCAGCATCTGGCGCAAGGCGACATTCAGCGATCGTATTCCGCCGCCCACGGGCGTGGTCAACGGCCCCTTGATGCCCACCAGGAACTCGCGGAAGGCCTCGACAGTGTCGTCGGGAAGCCAGTTGTCGAACTTGTCCTTGGCCGCCTGGCCGGCGAACACCTCCATCCAGGCAATGGCGCGCTTCCCGCCGTAGGCCTTCTCGACCGCGCCGTTGAACACCCGTTCGCTGGCCGCCCAGATGTCGCGTCCGGTTCCGTCGCCGCGAATGAACGGAACGATGGGTTTGTCGGGCACGTTGAGTTTGCCGGTCTGGATGGTGATCTTGCCGCCTTCGGGAACTGTACAGGTTGAGTATGCCATGATGCTGATTCAGGGATGATGAAATGTCCGGAACTCAGGAAACAGTGGCGACCCTGAGGCCGTCCTTTTCGCTGTTCAAAGCCCTGGCTCCAAGGGTCTTGCGGATCCGTTCGGTGAGCGCCTCCGGCGTCAGGCCATGTTGTTTGCGCAGGTAATCCACGCTGCTGGCGTGCTCGATGAACTGGTCCGGCCAGCCCAGCCGGACCACCGGCGTCCGGATGCCGCGTTCGCTGAATAGTTCAAGCACCGCCGCGCCGTAACCGCCAGCCAGCACATGGTCCTCCAGGGTGGCGACCACCTCGGCGCCCTTGCCAAAGAACTCGTGCAGACCGGTATCCAGGGGCTTGAAGAACCGGGGATTGATGATCGCCACATCGTGACCGTCCTCCCGGAGCTGCTCCGCCGTCTGCCGGGCGAGCGACTGCATGTTGCCCAGGGCGAACAGTGCGATGCGATGGCCGCCGGTGCTGCTGAAATGCTCGATCACTTCCCCCTTTCCGATCTCGATCACACCCGGCTGATCCTTGATTGGGACCCCGACCGCCTCGCCGCGCGGGTAGCGGATGAAGGTGGGATGCTTCTCCAGGCTGGCCGTGAACATCATGTCCTGCAGCTCGTTCTCGTCCTTGGGCGCCATGCCGATGACGTTGGGCAGGCAGCGCAGGTAGGCGATGTCGAACAATCCGTGATGCGTGGGCCCATCGTTTGCCGACAGCCCGGCCCGGTCCATGCAGAACATCACCGGCAAATCCTGGAGGCAGATGTCGTGGTGAATGCAATCGTAGGCGCGCTGAAGAAACGTGGAATAGATCGCCACCACCGGCCGGAACCCCATGGTGGCCATGCCGGCGGCAAAGATCACCGCGTG
>JALOTU010000341.1 GCA_025457725.1 Verrucomicrobiota bacterium | reverse complement strand
CGGCGTTACTCTGCAACCGCGGCCTCATTTGATGCGCTTGCCCCGGCGGTGCGGCAATCCATCTGAATCTGGAGTGCTGTCGCAACCTGGGATTGGCCCGTGGCAACCGGGGCGAATCAGTTTTTGCTGGCTCAATCGAGGTTTCGGAGCAAAAAATTACGGCATGAGTGAAGATTCCAAGCAGCCGGATTTTGTGATGCAACCGGGTGAGAAGACCAAGCTTCTGTTCATGCAGATGGTCCTCCAATTCTCCAGTCTCGCGACGATGTTGCTGGGCAGGACGCCCAATCCGGAGACGGGGAAAACGATGCAGGATCTGGAGGCGGCCCAGATGGTGATTGACCAGCTGGACATGTTGGAGGCGAAGACCAAGGGAAACCTTGGCCGGGAGGAGGAGCAGTTTCTGCGGCAGAGCCTGATGAGCCTGCGCATGGCTTACGTGGAAGCCGTCAAGCAACCCGCGCCCGCCGCGGAATCCCCCGGGGAGACACCTGACGCCCCCGCCGCGACCCCATCCGCGCCGGACACGGCGAAGCCGCCCTCGGAGGAAGAGTCAAAGAAGCGCTTCACCAAGAAGTACTGAATCACTTCCCGGCGGGCGCTGGTTCGGTCGGGACCGGGTTGTCCCCCGGCTGGGGTTTGAGGCTCTCGTCCAGGATCACCACCTTGGATTCCGCCATGAACTTCTCCATCAGCGGCTGCATCTGTTTCTGGGTTTCCTGGGTCTTGAGAAAGTTCCTGACCTCCTCGGTGACCTTGTCATCCAGCGGGAGCGTCTTCGCGGGGATCTGTTCGTACACCTTGATGATGTGATAGCCGTATTGCGTGGTGACCACATCGCTGATCTTTCCGGGGGCCAGCGAAAAAGCGGCGGCTTCGAACGTGGGCGCCATGCGGCCGCGAGGAAAGGTGTATTCGCCGCCTCTGTCCTTGGACGCGATATCGTCCGAGAATTCCACGGCCAGCTCGGCAAAATCGGCGCCGTTGCGGGCGCGGGCCAGCAGGGACTCGATCTTGCGCAGTTTGGCCTCCTTCTCGGTGGCGGAGAGCTCGCTGTTTGTGGCCGGGTCGCGGGTGGTGAGAAGAATGTGGGCCGCCCGCACCATCTCCGGCTGCTCGAATCGCGCGGGGTTTTCCTCGTAGTACTTCCGGACCTGTTCGTCGGAGATCTGGATGTTCAGCTCGCGTTCCAGAACCTTCTCCGCGATGGCCTCCTCGGTGAGCTTCGCCTTGAGGCGTTCGGGGGTCAGGCCCACCGCCTTCAGCTGGCGGGCCATGGCCTCCTCGGACCCGGCGCGTTCCAGGAGCTTGGCAATGCGGGAGTCCGCCTCCTGCTTGCCCTTGGCCCGGTCCTCCTCGGTGGCGCGCTGCGTCAGCAGCTCGATGTTGATCAAACGTCGCAGCACCTCGCGCTCGAGTCGCTGCGTGGCCTCCGGACCAATGGTGTTGCCGCTGCCGGCGGCACTGGACCGGATGGTCACCACCGATTCGTCGAGGACGCCGCGCTTGATTTCAAAGCCTTCGCCGCGGGCGATGACCTCGTTGCCGAACAGGGCGAACAGTTTGGACTGGGCGTCGGTTTGCGCCCAAGACACATGTGCCGCCCCCAGCAGCAGGCCGCCCCCCAGCAGGCACAGTTGCAGATTCAGTGTTCTCATCATGTAATGGTATTGGACCGCCTAGAGTGACACGGCGTTCACATCGCTGATATCCGGGTCGCTTTCCAGCTCCTTCAGCATGGCAGCCGACGGAGGGCTGTCGAGGTTCAAAACCGTGAGCGCGTGCCCGCCGGCGGTGTCCCGGGTCAGGCTCATGCTGGCGATGTTGACCTGGTGACGGGCCAGCAGGCTGCCCAGATGGCCGACAATTCCGGGCCGATCCTTGTTGCGCATCAGCAGGACCTCGCCGAACGGGGTGATCTCGGTTGGCTGGCTGAACAGGCGGACGATGCGTGGATTCTCCGGTGAGCCAAAGAAGGTGCCCCCGGCGGAAATCACCTTCTCCGCGCCGCGGAAGGCCTGCACGTGCAGCCATTCGTTGAAGGTCACGGGTTCGTTGGATCGCTTCTCCTCCACGGTCAGTCCCATGGTGGAGGCGATGTTCCGCACATTGACGTTGTTGAGGTCCTGCACCGCGGATTTGGAGAGAAAACCCTGCAGCACCGAACGGGTGACGGGATCGATATTCGGAAGCTCCTGGGCCTTGCCGCCGTAGGTGATGTAGAGACGGTCCACCTGCGGCGGGGCCAGCTGTCCCAGCAGACGGCCCAGCTTCTCCCCCAACACCAGGTAGGGTTTGACGATCTCGTAGGTCTTGGCGTCCAGGTAGGGCAGGTTCACGGCGTTGCGAACCTCCCCGGTCAGGAGATAACCGGCAATGACTTCGGCAACCTCGATGCCGCACTTGATTTGCGCCTCCTTGGTGCTCGCGCCCAGATGAGGTGTGAGCGTGACGGCCGGGTGGGTCCGGTAGGGATGATCCGCGGCCAGCGGTTCCACGGCAAAGACGTCCAGCGCGGCGGCGGTGACCTTGCCCGAATCCAGCGCCGCAATCAGGTCTTCGTCCTGAATGATCTCGCCCCGGGCGCAATTCACAATCCGAACCCCGGGCTTCATTTTGGAAAACGCCGAGGCGTTCAGCATGTGCCGGGTTTGCTCCGTCACCGGCATGTGAACGGTGATGAAGTCCGCCTCCTTGTAGACCCCGTCCAGATCGGAGACCACGGCCACGCCCAGCGCCTTCGCGCGGGCCTCGGTCAGGAAGGGGTCGTAGCCCACGACGCGCATGCCGAACGCCAGCGCCCGCCGGGCCACCTCGCCCCCGATGCGGCCCAACCCGAGCACGCCCAGGGTCTTGCCCGCCAGCTCGGTGCCGGCGAACTGCTTGCGGTCCCACTGGCCGCCGGCCATGGAGGCATGCGCTTGCGGAATCTTGCGTGCCAGGCTCAGCAGCATGGCGAAGGAGAGTTCCGCCGTGGACACCGTGTTTCCGCCCGGCGTGTTCATCACCACCACTCCATGCTCCGTTGCGGCTTCGACATCGATGTTGTCCACCCCGACGCCCGCGCGGCCGACGACCTTGAGGTTCGGCGCGTTCTCGATGACCTTGCGGGTGACTTTGGTTTCGGATCGCACGATCATGGCCGCCGCGTCGCCTGCCAGGCCCAGCAACTCCGCCTCGGACGGCCGCTTGTCCAGCACCACCACTTTGAATTCCGGCCGCTCCTGCAACAGGGCGACGCCTTTCGGGGAGATCGGATCGCAGACAAGTATCTTCATAAAGGAGGAAGAGCTTAGAAGAGAGGTCAGTTCAGGTCAAATGCCGACACGGGACGATCAGACGGCGGAATGATCCAGGTTCAATGCCGGCGCCAGAGCGCGGGCACAAACAGCACCAGCAGGGCGAAGAATTCGAGGCGGCCCAGGAGCATCAGCCAGCTCAGGAAGAGCATGGTGCCCTCGTGCAGGTGGGAATAATTCTGCGTGGGACCCATCGCCCCCAGGCCCGGGCCGATGTTGAACAGGCAGGCCAGCACCGAGGACAGGCAGCTTTCAATGTTCATGCTCGGCTCCAGCAGGCTGACCAGC
>JALOTU010000340.1 GCA_025457725.1 Verrucomicrobiota bacterium | reverse complement strand
GGTTCTTCGCTGTTTTCGGTGGAATCAGAACTGAGGCAGGCGGAGCTTGCCGGCGACGAAGTAGAGGATGGCGATGAGATGGATGGTGGAACGGTAGCCGCGCGCCTTGCGTTTGGTGGCGCTGAACACGCTGTTGAGTCCTTCCATGAACGCGTTGGTCACGCCCCATTTCCAGTGCGCCAGAATGCCGGTCAGATGGTCCTCGACCAACGCAGCCACCTTGACCATGGAGCGCATCAGGTTCCTGGGTTGGTGGCGCGCCACCCAGCGCACCCACCGACACCACACCCGAAAGCGCTGCCGCGCCTCCGTGGCGTTGGCGCTGCGATAAATGTCCTGCAACACCAGTCGCATCTGATACGCCTTGGCTGTGCGCAAGCTTTTCTGGTCGATTTTCGCCAACCGGGCCTGTTCCTTCTCCGTCAAGTTCTCCGGGTTCTTGCGCCACAACCACTGGCTTTGCCGTAACGCGTCCCACACGCCCGCTCCGCCCAAACGCACTTCGGCCCGCCGCACTTCATCCACAGCCTTGTTCGCGTGGGCAATGACATGAAACTTGTCGAAGACGACCTGGGCGTTCCGGCAGGTGTCCCGCACGCCTTTGGCGTAGGCCGCGCTCATGTCCTGGCTCACCTGCGTGATGGCGTGCCGGTGGCCATTGTGCGTTTCCAGCGCCGTGACAAAGCTGTGCCACACTTGATGATCCTTGCCTTCGGTGGCAAAGATTACCCGCTTCTTTACCAGATCGGCGAACACGCTGATATACTCGTGGCCCTTGCGCACGCTCATCTCGTCCACCGCCACACAACACACATTGCTGAAGTCCGCCTGCGCATAGGCCGCGTCCACCTGCCGGAAGAGCATCCGCCACAGCCGGGTGTCGGTCTCGCCCACCACCTCGGCCACCTTGCTCATGGGCATCTCGCGCATGAGCAACAACGCAAAGGCTTCAAACTCCTTGGTGAAGTGCGTGCTCAAACCCTCCCACGGCGGGCGCACCCGGAATACATGACCGCATTGCCGACATTTGCCTCGCGGCAATCGGCAGGTGATTTCGCACCGATGTTGGAAGACGTTGAGATGCCGCCAGGTCAGCTCCTCGGTGTGGTCGTAGCAGAAGGCATATCCCGTGTCCTTGGGGCAGCGCACCGTCTCCCAGAGTTTGGCCGTCTCGCGGATCTCCAAAAAGACCGTCCCGCTCTCTCGCTCGAAACGACTCTCGATCACTTCCCAGTTCAGGCCCAATCCCAACAGCTCATGAAACAGTTTCTCAGGCGTCATGCCCGAAAACTATCCATCCCCAATTCCTATTCCACCGAAAACAGCGAAGAACCCTATCAAGCAGGACGGTCCGTGGCAATCTCACACCAGGAAATGATGCGACGTTTACAGTCGTCGTGAACAGTAAGCCTGTCTTTGCGCTCAGGGAAGTTGAGGCAGACCTCAAGATCGCTATCACTCACTACTACGATGAAAGATCGACGGACACTCGTCCTCCTAATAATTGCGATGTTTTGTACCTTCGGCGCCAAAACGGTTCTTGTTCTTGGGTCGGAGCATCTGGGCAGGTTCAACAAGAAGCAGGATCTCCTCCTCGTTCAGTTTGATTTGAAGACGGATGTGGATGACATCCATTCCGTAGCTGCCGTGGCGACCATGCTGGCGGATCCTCGATTTGCTGGGATTTCCTTCCATGCGGTGGCAGGTGCCTACGGGAGCCAAGGCGGACTTTATGTTCCCGCAAACGACTTGTTCGAGGCGGCCTTCGGGTCGCACTGGTCCGATGCCCACGCAAATTCCGGCAGGGCCTTGGAGGAAGTCAGTAAAAATGCCATCCGGGTGCTGCAATCTGGAGGCAGAGTCTGGATTGCAGAAGCCGGCCAGTCAGATTTTTCGGCGGCATTGATCCGCAACCTGCAGAAACGGCTGCCTGACACTGACCTGAAGGACCGTATCCATATAGTGCAGCACGCCGACTGGAATGAAGAGGTCACGACTCCGGAGGACTTGGCCTTTGTCAAAAAGGCCGCCTCATATCACAAGATTCCGGACGGCAACACGGTCGGCAATGGTACGCCGGGATTCCGGAATGATCGGGTGATTGACTGGCGAAAACAGGTCACCGATGCCCGTCTGACAGCAATCTGGGAAAAGGCCATCGCCATTGCCAATTCCTACAACGGGGTAGACGGCCGCTACCTTAACGAATCGATCAAGAGAGGCGGGCTCGACTTCTCTGATGTGGCCGAAGCGGCCTGGATATTCGGATTTGGTGACTTGGTGGATGCGAATGCCTTCTTCAAAGAGTTTTCAACCGACCAGCCCAAACCGACTGAGTGAGCATGTAGTGAAAAGAAGCGAGCGAATCGGCTTCCCATTTACATCAGATCAAAGAAAACACCATGAACGATCAACAGATCAAAAAGGTAATCGTCCTGAACCTGGCATTCTGGGCTGTAGCCATTGCTTTTCCATTCTTCACTCGCATCCTGCCCACAGGGTCGGGTAGTTCACCAAAGATATTTGAGGTTCTGGTGCCGCTCTTCCAACTCATGCTTGCCGGGGGCGCGACGTATCTAGTCAAGTCGGCTCTTGGAAAGCAAAAGTGACACTGCAATGCAGGCAGACACCCCAAGGCCGAACCAGCCGGCTGCACCGAACGCCGGGATCGCGTCCCGGTTGACAATTGGACACCATTGGCCCGGCTTCGGTGAGGGACGTTGGCAGAAAGCATGCAGATACGACTAGCCACACGACAGGATGCGGACAAAGTCCGCCACGTGCATCTGTCTGCCTTTCCTGAAGGCGAAGGAGAGGTCGTCTCAGAGCTCGCCGTTGATCTGGTGTCCGAGGAGACAACACCCCCGACGATTTCCCTGATGGCGGATGTTGACGGTGTCGCGGTCGGGCATGTGGCCTTCAGTCCTGTAGCCATTGACAGCATAAACGACCTTCAGGGTTACATTCTGGCACCCCTAGCTGTCAGACCGGACTATCAGAAGCGATGCATCGGGTCACAGCTCGTCGAGAGCGGCATGCAGCGACTGACTGACATGGGGGTGGGCATTCTCTTTGTCTATGGGGATCCAAAGTATTACGGCAGGTTCGGTTTCAGTGTGGAAGCTGCCGAAGGCTATGTACCAGCTTACACGCTACGGTATCCCTTCGGATGGCAGGCCATTGTTCTGAGAGACCCCGGCGCAAAAATGTCACCTGCAAGAATAGCCTGCGTGGCTTCCTTGAACGATCCGGCTTTATGGTAACAACTGCCAACCAGTCGGAAAATCAATGGGGTCGCCCATCTAAAGAGTTGACAAATAAGCTTTGGCAGGGTTTGAGGGCAGGCGCGAGTCGGATGGGGTCTTCGAGCCTTGTGGGGGGCCCCAAGCCGTAACGGTGCGGCTTGAGCAGAAGGGAACAGGGGAGACGGAGTGGTTTGCACACGAGGAGCTGATTTGACGTGCGGTCGTCGAGGGGCACTCGTCACCTCGTGCGCTACAATCATCGAGGGGCACTCGTCACCTCGTGCGCTACAATCGGCTGCAGGCACTCGTTACCTTGTGAGCTACAATCATCGAGGGGCACGCGTCACCTTGTGCGCTACAATCGGCTACGGGCACTCGTCACCTCGTGCGCTACAATTCAGACAGGGGTTGGATTCTGTCGTCTCCTGCCTCGATTGCGGCGCTATCCGCACCATCCTCCGGAGCGCGGATCATCCAGGCAGGTCCGTGCCGGGCTTTCTGTTCGCATGCTTCCGTCGTTCCGCCCCCCGAAGCTCGCGCTCAAACTTGCGTGTTTCCTGGCGCAACAGGTCCTCGGCGGACCAGCCTTTGGATTGGGCATAGCGGGCCAGGGCCAGCAGTTGCCGGGCAAGCTGGAGCCGGGTTTGGGCGTCTGTTGCCGGGACCTCCCCGATCAACTTCGCCTTGCGTGCCTTTTTCGACAGCTTCTCGACGCGTTGCAGTGCGGGAAGATGTTTGGGGATGCCATCGAGCGCCGACGGGCGGGCGCGGTGGGTGCCGTGTTTCTCGGCTTGCTTGATCTTTTCCCAGTTCGCCCAGACTTGATCCACATTCTTGACCTTCACGTCGCCAAACACATGCGGATGGCGGCGGATCAGTTTGTCAGTGATGTGCCGGGCGACTTTGTCGAAGTCAAACGCCCCCCGTTCCTTTGCCAGCTGACAATGAAACACGACCTGGAGCAGCAGGTCGCCGAGTTCCTCCTCCAGTTCGTGATCGTCTCCGGCCTCGATGGCGTCCATCAGTTCATAGACCTCCTCGACCGCATGCCAGCGGAGCGAGTGGTGGGATTGCTCGCGGTCCCAGGGGCAGCCCTCCGGGGAGCGCAGTTTGGCCATGACCTTGAGGAGATCGTTAATGGGCGGTTGTTTTTTCATGGTGTGTGGTCCCGGGCGGGAGTGCGTGCACCGGGGTGCAGGAGTGGGTGGATCCGCGTCTTCACCAGCGTGGCTACAGGATGACGAGGTTGTCGCGGTGCACGATCTCCACACGTTTCAATTGTCCTGCGCGGATCTCCGTTCCCTGGAAGGCCGCCACGCCGCGCGCGAACTCGGTGCCGTTCAAATCGCATATCCTGAGCACATCGCCCTTATCGAAGTTGCCTTCACACCGCGCCACCCCCGGCGGCAGCAGGCTCTTGCCTTGGTCCCGCAACGCCTTGCGCGCGCCGTCGTCCACATAGAGCGTGCCCTTCGGGTGATGGAAAAACGCGATCCAGCGTTTGCGTCCCCGCATCTTCGCGGGCTTGGGGATGAACAGCGTGCCCTCGTCGGCCCCCGACAGAATGCGTTCGAGTGTGTCGGTCTTTTTGCCGGAGGCGATGACCATCGGGATGCCGGAGCGGACCGCCACCCTGGCGGCCACGATCTTCGAGGCCATACCCCCGATGGCGGTGGCGCTGTCGGTTCCCCCCGCCAGCTTTTCCACGGCGGCGATGTCCTCGACCAACGAGATGGTCTTTGGATGGGATTTGCCGAAATCCTCGATCACCCCGTCCACGGAAGTGAGGATCACCAGCAGGTTGGCGGGCAGCATCGAGGCCACCAGCGCCGAGAGCATGTCGTTGTCGCCGAACTTGAGTTCGGTGAAGGACACGGCGTCGTTCTCG
>JALOTU010000339.1 GCA_025457725.1 Verrucomicrobiota bacterium | reverse complement strand
GTCCAGGTGCTCGCGGACCCCGACGCCAATCCCCTGAACGGCAATGAGGTCCTGCTCGAAGCAGGCGTGGCTTCGGGCACGACCGTGGCCCAGGTGGGGTATGGGACGATTGATGTTCCGCTGGACGGGGCCGTGATTCCTGCCGGGAATTATCGCCTGCTCGTCCAGATGACGGCCGCCGACCACAGCCGGTTTTTTTACGCGCCGCAGTCGATTCAGGTTGGCACGAGCACCCAGCCGTTCACCCTCGATGTTTCGATGAGCACCAATTCGATGGTGGTGCTGGGCGTGAACGGCCTGGCCGGCCAGACGGCCGTGCTGGAAATGGCTGTGGACGGTTTGCCCTGGCTGCCGGTGGCCACCAACACGCTGACATCGGCGAGATGGGAGTGGGCGGAGCCAATCGCTGAGGAGTTCACCCTGGCCCTGTTCCGCGCCGTGCTCGCCGGCCCATAGCCTGTTTCCTGCCGAGGCCCCCTATAGCCGGCCGTTGTCGATGAGCCGGGTCCTGCCCACGAACGCCGCCAGGGCCATGTGCGTGCCGCGATGGACGGTCTTTACCGGCACCAGGGTTTCGCCGTCGAAAAACTCCACATAATCCAGTCGTGCGTCGGGTTGCTCGTGGACCAGCTGTCCCACTTCCGAGCGCAATCGTGCCGCACCGACGCCGCCGTGCCTGACCCGTTTGCGGGCGTGTTGAAGTGACCGCCAAAGCACCGTAGCCTGGCCGCGTTGCCCCGGGGAGAGGTAGCGGTTGCGGGAACTCAACGCCAACCCGTCCGGTTCCCGCACTATGGGCGAAATGATCATCTGCACCGGGAAGTTCAAATCCGCCACCATGCGTTTGAGGATGACCGCCTGCTGCCAGTCCTTGGCTCCGAACACCGCCACCACCGGGCGCACGAGATTGAACAGTTTGGCCACAACGGTCGTGACCCCCTGAAAATGCGTGGGGCGGGAATGTCCCTCCATGATTTGCGACAGGTGGGCCGCCACCACATACGTGTCGAACCGTTCCTTCGAACCGCCCGGGTACATCGCCTGGTCCGTGGGGGCGAAGACCGTGCTCACCCCGGCTTTGCGACACAGGGCCAGATCGGCCTTCAGGTCGCGGGGGTAGCGATCGAAGTCCTCCTTGGGCCCGAATTGGGTTGGATTGACGTAGATGCTGACGACCACCACGCCCTTGCGACCGGCTTCGCGGCGCGCCCGCTGGATCAGGCTCAGATGCCCGGCGTGAAGGCAACCCATGGTGGGCACCAGAACCACCCGGATTCCCTGCCGCAGCCAGCGACCGGCTTGCGACTGCATTTTGTGAATGTCGGCGATCACCCGCATGGAGGGACAATGTTGAACCGGGTGCCCCCGGGCAACTTCTTTCAGGACCGGGTCCCCAACAAAAACGGCGCGCAGCCGAAAGGCTCGCGCGCCGGTGGAGGAAGGACCCGGGTTTACGATCGGAACGTCATCGGCGCCGCCTGGGGCGTTTCATGCGCGCAAGCCTGGTTGATGGGAGCTTCCGGTGCGATGTCGTTCGGCTGCACAATCCGCCTGGAAAGCATGTAAGCCTCGACCTCCTCGCCGCTGACGTCCGGCAGCATGTGCCCGTCGATTTCCACGCAGGGACTGAGCATCTGGCCCGTCTTCTCAATCATCTCCTGGCGCTGGCTGGGATCATTGATGATGTCGCGGTCCTCGAAGGGCAGGTCGTATTTCTTGAGCACGGCGCGCACGCCCATGCTCCATCCGCAGGTCGGTTTCAAATAAGCAATGATTTTTGGTTTGTTCATAATTTCAAATTCGGCCTCAAATTGCCACAAATCGGGCGTTTGGCAATGCTGACGCGCCGCCGCGCCGGCGGATGCCCCGGAGTTCAGGGTTTTTTTGAGATTGCGTTCGCATCGCCGGGGAGTAGTCTGTCGCGCTTTGTCAAAAGCGGAGAACTTACTTTGAACGCGGAACTCGTCAGGAAAGCACTGGATAAGGTCGGCAACCCCAACACCCTCGTGGGCATCGTCTCCCGTCGGGTACGGCAATTAAACTCCGGAGGCGGAGGTTTGAGCCGTCCGTTGGTGGCGGATGTCGGTCAGGCGGGCGCGGCGGACATCGCCCTGCGTGAGATCATCGAGGAGAAGATCGGCTGGGAACTGCCGGTGCTCGATACCGCGCCGATGGAAGCCAAGCCCAAGCGCAAACGAAAGTAGGCCAACGGCACCCGGGCGTTCTGCCAGCCCGGACCCGACGCGCGGCAGTCACCATGGCGGATATTGTCAACAACCCCAAAGCCCGCCGCGACTACCACATCCTCGACACCTTTGAGGCGGGCATCGTGCTGCGCGGCACCGAGGTCAAATCCCTGCGTGGCGGCAAAGGCCAGATTGCCGACGCCTTCGCCCGGGTGGAGAACAACGAGGTGTGGCTCCACAACGCCCACATCGACGAGTATTCCCACGGCAACCTGCAGAACCATCTGCCCAAAGCCCCCCGCAAACTGCTGCTGAACCGCAGTGAGATCCGGAAGCTGTTTGAGCTGGCGTCGGTCAAGGGCAACGCCATCTTCCCCCTCGCCTTCTACTGGAAGAGCGGCAAGGTGAAAGTTTTGCTGGGCGTGGGCAAAGGCAAGGCGCAGCACGACAAGCGCGAGGATCTGAAACGCCGCGAATCGGACCGCGAAATGAAACGCGCCACCCTGCGCCCGACCCGGCGCGGCTGAACCCCGCCCTCCCGGCCGCTGCGACCTGAGCCGCCCTCGACCGAGCTCAGCCGGCGGTGTTTCGTTCAACTGGATCTCAATCGCGAATCGGGAAGAACAGAGCTTAAACACAGAGGCGCAAAGGCCACAGAGTGCCGCGGAGGACCAAAGGGAGAAACTCACAGGCGGGTGATCAGCGGTTCATTTACCTGACCCGGTGTGGCTCCGCACTCTCTGTGTCCCTGTGTTGAATTCCGCAGGGTTTGAACTGCATGGGTCCGGCTGAACGGTCTCCCCGCGGAAGCCATTCAACGCAAAGACGCCCAGCGGCAAAGGCACAGGATCGACACAACCGGGAAGGATGCCGGCTCGACAACCCGGCCGCTTTCCATAGCTTCTCCGCAAGACTATGAATGATCCGCGATACGCCAAACTGGCCCGACTTCTCGTCACCTATTCCACCAAGATCAAGAAAGGCGAGGCCGCGCTGCTGGACATGATTGATGTGCCGGATGAATTCGCCATCGAGCTCATGCGCGCCGTGCGGGCGGCGGGCGGCGTCCCGCTGGTCGAAACCCGGCACACGCGCATCACCCGGGAGATTCTCAAGGGCACCGGGGAGGCGCATGCGAAACTAATCCGGGACGTTGAAATGTACCGCATGAAGAAGGTGCAGGCCTACATCGCCGTTCGCGGCAGCGCCAATGCCAATGAAACGGCGGACGTTCCCGGCGAGATGATGGCGCTCTACTCCCGGGTGATGCGCCCGGTCCTGAACCATCGCGTGGACAAGACCCGCTGGTGCGTCCTGCGCTGGCCCAGCCCGAGCATGGCCCAGGCGGCCGGCATGAGCACCGAGGCCTTCGAGAATCTCTACTTCAACGTCTGCACCATGGATTATCGGCG
>JALOTU010000338.1 GCA_025457725.1 Verrucomicrobiota bacterium | reverse complement strand
GCCGCGGAACGGCGGCCGGTACGTGGATGGCACCCTCGGTGGAGCCGGTCACGCGAGGGCGATTTTGGAAGCGAGTGCTCCGGAGGGCTGGTTGTTCGGTTGCGACCGCGACTCGCAGGCCATTGAGGCGGCGAGGGAAAGCCTGGCGTCGTATGCGGGCCGGGTGGAGTTGCGGCAGGGCAATTTTTCGGACCTGGGGCGCTGGGTGCGGGAGGGCAGTTGCGACGGGGTGCTGCTGGACCTGGGGGTGAGTTCGCCGCAATTGGACCAGGCGGATCGCGGGTTCAGCTTCCTGCGCGACGGTCCGTTGGACATGCGGATGGACCGGACGTCCGGCCTCACGGCGGCGGAGCTGGTGAACGGGCTGTCGGCCGGCGAGCTGGCGGAGATATTTTGGAAATTTGGCGAGGAGCCTCTGGCCAGGAAGATCGCGCGCGCGATCGATGAGGAACGATTGCGCGAGCCTTTCCGGACCACCGGACAACTAGCGGGTCTTGTGGAGCGCCTCTCGCCGAGAAAGGGTCGTCGGGTTCATCCCGCGACCCGGATCTTTCAGGCGTTGCGGATGGCGGTGAACGACGAGCTGGGTTCTTTGGAAACGGGTTTGCAGGAGGCGATGAAAGTCTTGCGCCCGGGCGGGCGGCTGGCGGTGATCACCTTTCATTCGCTCGAGGATCGCCGGGTCAAGCAGTTCGGACGGTTGCAGGCGCGGGAGTACACGTTCGAAGGGCCGGTCGATGTGCCCGAGCTGCGCCGGCCCAAAGCGCCTGCGGTGAGGCTGGTGACGCGGAAGTCGATTGCGCCGGGCGAGGCGGAACAGGAAGCAAACCCGCGCAGCCGCAGTGCGCGATTGCGTGTGATGGAGAAACTGTAATGGCCAGGAATCGGAGACATCAGTCGGCGGCGATACGCTTTGGTCCCGCGTTGAAGGCGGTGGTGTTGTGTCTGGCGATTGGAGGTTCGGCGGTGGGTTACGTCTGGCAGAAGGATCAGCTCCGGCAGCTGGGAGACCGGATGGTGTCGGGGGAGCGGTCGCTCGACGCGTTGCGCCGGCAGAATGACAAGTTGCGGCGCGAGCTGGTCACCCTCCAATCCCCCGCCTATCTCGAGCGGCTGGCGCAGCAACACAACCTTGGCCTGGTCCGGCCGGCCCCCAACCAGGTGATCCGGCTGCCGGAGCCGGGAGAGTTCCCCGAAATTCCGGCCGTGCTTTCCGGGAGCGCGCAGTTTGCCGCTCGCGGATCCCAGGAGGATTGGTCGCGTTAGAGTGAATCGTGGGTTTGCCGCCGTCTGCGAGCCATCGGATGAGGAACCGGTGGCCGCGGGCGGCCGGCATTTCATAGAATGTTTGAGAGGCTTCAAAACCGCCGGTTGATTGTCATGATGCTGGCCCTGCTGGCGGGCTTCGCGGCGCTGGCGTGTCGCCTGGTGGAGTTGCAGGTGCTCCGTCACGAGGAATTGCGACATCTCGCCCGCAACAACATCAGCCGCGAAATGGTCCAGGAACCCCGCCGCGGAGACATCCTCGACCGCAATGGCAATCCCCTGGCGACGAGCATCCGGGTGAAAACCGTGTATGCCGACCCCACCCTGATCAGCAATCGTTTTCCCGAGGTGGCCCGATCCCTGGCCCCGTTGCTCCAGGTCGACGAGGCGGAACTCTCTCGCAAACTGAACTTCCCCACCGTGACCACCGCCGACGGACGCGTGATTCCCGACCGTTACGTGGTGTTGAAACGCAAGGTGACCGAGGAGACGTGGAGCCAGGTGCGGCAGGCGATGCTGGATTTGGACTTCGGCATCGATGAACGTTCCCTGCCCGGCCAGCACCCGGACAGAGTCTTTCTCGGCCAGCTCAGGAAAAGCGCCATCGGGGTGGATTCCGTGGACGATCAACTGCGGGTGTATCCCAACGAAGAGCTGGCGGCGCATGTGCTCGGCTTCGTGGGAAGCGAGGACCTCCAGGTCAACGGCATGCCGGTGACCGCCATCGCCGGCAAGGAAGGCATCGAGCTGACGCTGGACTCGCAGCTCAAAGGAGTGGCCGGATGGCGTTCCACCGAGAAGGTGCGGGGACGGGAACTGGTCACCGCACGAACCGAGGATGTGCGGCCCCGGGACGGCCAGAATGCGGTGCTCACCCTGGATTCGGTGCTGCAACTCATCCTCGAGGACGAGCTCGCCAAAGGGTTTGAAAAACATCAGCCGCTCAGCATCTGCGGAGTGATCATGCGTCCCCGCACCGGGGAGATTCTCGCCATGGCCACGCTGCCCAATTTCAATCCCGCCAATCCGGGCGGCGCCCCCGCGGATCATCGGCGGAACCGCATGCTCACGGACGTCATCGAGCCCGGTTCCACCTTCAAGATTGTGGTGGTGTCCGCCGCGCTGAACGACCGGCTGGTGACGTTGGGCCGGACGTTTGATTGTGAGAAGGGCAGTTTCTTCTACGGAGGCCGGATCCTTCACGACCACGATCCCTACGGGATGCTCACGGTGGAGGAGATCATCACCAAGTCCTCCAACATTGGCGCGGCCAAGATCGGGATTCTGCTCGGCCCGGACCGGCTGCAGGCGCACATCCTGAACTTTGGGTTCGGAACCCGCACCGGCGTGCCGCTGCCGGGCGAGGTCGGGGGGATCGTTCACGATGTCAAGAAGTGGAGCAAGGTGACCATCGCCCAGCTGCCCATGGGACACGGCATCGCGGTTACGCGCATGCAGATGACCCTGGCGATGTGCGCGATCGCCAACCAGGGTGTCATGATGCGTCCCATGCTCGTGGATCGGCTGGTGGATCCGGACGGGAGCGTCGCGATCAAGTACTGCGCTCAACCCGCCCGGCAGGTGATCAGTCCGGAGGCGGCCCGGGACATGGTCCGCGCGCTCAAGACGGTCACGCAGAAGGGGGGCACCGCCACCGCTGCGGCCATGGAACATTACACCGTCGCGGGCAAGACGGGGACGGCCCAGAAGGCGGGTGCGGGCGGTTACATGCCGGGCAAGTATGTCTCCTCCTTCATCGGGTTTCTCCCCGCCGACGACCCCGAGATTTGCATTGGCATCTTCTATGACGAACCCCACAAGGGCGGCTACTACGGCGGGGTGACCGCGGCCCCGGTGTTCAAGCGCGTTGGAGAACGCGCGGCCGCCTATCTGGGCCTGGTCCCGGACATCCGGACGGAGGAAGAGGTGACCGGCGAGCCGCGCGAGGGCGGGAATGCCGGGGCGCGGACCCTCTCCTGGAACGGGCCTTGACGACCATGACACCGCGTTCGCTACAACAGGTGGCCTTCGACTGCGGGGGAACCCTCCTGGGCGCCGGCGCCGGGGTCGAGGCTCGACGGGTCTGCACCGACTCCCGGTCGGTCATCGCCGGAGATCTCTTTGTGGCGATCAAAGGGGATCGATTCGACGGACATGATTACCTCGCCGAGGTCGCGTCGCTGGGTGCTGTCGGCGCCCTCGTGGAGGCGTCGGCCGTCGGACGAAATCTTCCCTTCCCCGTCGTGTTGGTGGACAACACCCGGCGGGCCCTCGGCCGGTTGGCGGGGAGTTATCGACGCGATTTTGATCCGTGTGTCATTGCCGTGGGCGGTTCCAAT
>JALOTU010000337.1 GCA_025457725.1 Verrucomicrobiota bacterium | reverse complement strand
CGCCGCCCGGAAGGGCCGGCTGCTGACGGCGGCAAAACACATCCTCGATTCGCGCAACCTCACCTCGCTCAAAGCCGTGTGGGACGATCGCAAGTGGATCGGCGGGGTCTGAAGCCGCCGGGGAACGCGCTGCTTCCTTGGGGCGGAAACCGGGTCCGGCCGGGCGCCGGCCTCGGAAGTCCTCAGGCCGTCCTTTCGCCGGTGGCCAGCAGGGTCTGAAAATGCGGCGGCTCCTCCTCCTGCGCGACCAAAGTGATCTCGATCCGCTTGAATCCGGCGGCCTCCAGCCAGCGATGCAGATCGCCTTCGGCAAACCCCATCCAACGGTCGCCATACAGCGTCTGCGCCTGTTCGAAGGCGTGCTTCAACAGATCCAGAATCATGATCCGACCCCCGGGCCGCAGGATGCGATACGAAGCCTGCAGCGTCCGGGCCGGGTCTTCCGCATGGTGCAACGCCTGGCTCAGGATCACCAGATCCACACTCTTCGGCTCCAGCGGCGGATCCTGAATGTCGCCCAATCGGAACTCGAGGTTCTTCAGCCCGTTCTTCTTCGCCTTCTTCGCCCCGAAGGCGACAATCCGGGCCGAGTTGTCCACGGCGATCACCCGCTTGCAGCGGCGCGCCAGCAGCTCGCTCAACAGACCTTCCCCGGCCCCCAGGTCGGCCACTTCAATCGGCGGCAGGATCCGCAGCAACAGATGCCCAAACGCCTGCCACGACCGGCCGGGGCCGTACACCCGGTCAAAGCGCCCGGCCACCTGGTTGAAAAACACCTCCGCCTGCTCCTGCCGACGCCTGATCACCCGGCGCAGATTCAGCGCGTCATCCGCGTGCTCCGGCAGCTCCGCCGCCGCCTGCAACGCCAGCTTCAGAACCTCCGACACCGCGCCCTTGGGCGGGGTCGCCAGCCGGTAGAAGGACCGCTTGCCCTCGCGCCGGCCGGTCACCAGCCCCGTTTCCTGCAGCAATCCCAGGTGCGTGGAGATGCGGGACTGGCCCATCCGGGTGATGTCCTGCAACTCGTTCACCGACAGCTCGTCGCCGGACAACAACGCCAGGATCCGAAGACGCGTCGCATCCGACAGCGCCCGCAGGGCTTTCAAGGTCGCGGCCATGAGTCAGCAAAAATCGATTGAAACCGGAAAAGCATTTGACGGAACTGGTTTTGTTAATATCATCCTATCCGGATACGTCAATACGTTCCTTTTAAACCATTAAAAATAAATCATGAGCTCGCGTTTCATATTTTCATCCGAATCCGTCGGCGAGGGGCATCCCGACAAGGTTTGCGACACCATTTCCGATTACATCCTTGATGCCTGTCTGGCCGGCGACCGCCGCAGCCGGGTGGCTTGCGAGACGTTCGTGAAGAGCAACGTGGTGGTGGTGGGCGGCGAAATCACCACGGGCTCGAAATTCGATTACAACACGGTCATCCGCAATGCCATTCGCGACATCGGCTACGTGAACGACGACGACGTGTTCCATGCGGACAAGGTGTTCATCAACAATTACCTCACGGCGCAATCCCCGGACATCTCCCAGGGGGTGGACGCCCGGAAGGCCAAGGGCAAGAAGACGGCCGAGCAGGGGGCCGGCGACCAGGGGATCATGTTCGGCTTCGCCTGCAATGAAACGCGCGAGTTGATGCCGGCCCCGATCATGTACGCGCATCGCCTGGGCCGGGAGCTCACCCGCATCCGCAAGTCCGGCCGGGTTCACTGGCTGCGCCCGGACGCCAAATCCCAGGTGTCGGTCGAATATGTCGACGGCAAACCCACCCGCGTCACCAACGTGGTGATCTCCACCCA
Organism: Verrucomicrobiota bacterium; assembly: GCA_025457725.1. Classification (GTDB taxonomy): domain Bacteria; phylum Verrucomicrobiota; class Verrucomicrobiia; order Limisphaerales; family DSYF01; genus JALOTU01. Next base: position 3,783 of record JALOTU010000337.1, on the reverse strand, counting down.
GCACAGCGCCGATGTCAGTCATCGTGAAATCGAGAAGTTCTGCATCGAGAACGTCGTCAAGAAGGTGCTCCCCGCCCGGATGCTCACGCCGAGAACCGAGTTTCTCATCAATCCCACGGGACGGTTCGTGGTCGGCGGCCCACAGGGCGACAGCGGCCTGACCGGGCGCAAGATCATATCGTGGCCGCGAACCTCGCCGCCAAATGCGAAGTGCAGTTCGCCTACGCCATCGGGCATCCCCGTCCGGTCAGCGTCCACATCGACACCTTCGGCACCGGCGCGGTCCGCGATGAGAAGATTCTCAAGGCCGTGCTCAAGACATTCAGCTTCAAGCCGGCGGACATCGTGCAGCAACTCAACCTGCTGCGCCCGATCTACAAGAAAACCACGAACTACGGGCACTTCGGCAAGAACGACCGTGACATCACCTGGGAGAAAACCGACAAGGTCAAGGAACTCCGCAAGCACGCGGCCTAGCCCCCTTCCGGAAAAAGACCCGTTGAACCAAAGCAATCCATTATGAGCACAACCAAATCATCCACCGTCACCACCCCGGACTACAAGGTCCGGGACATCAGCCTGGCCGACTTCGGCCGCAAGGAAATCTCCATCGCCGAGCACGAGATGCCTGGACTCATGGCCACCCGCCGGAAATACGCCGCCGAGAAGCCGTTGCAGGGCGTCCGCATCATGGGCAGCCTGCACATGACCATCCAGACCGCCGTGCTGATCGAGACGCTCGTCGAGCTGGGCGCCAATGTGCGCTGGTGCTCGTGCAACATCTTCTCCACCCAGGACCACGCCGCGGCCGCCGTCGCCGCCGCCGGGGTGCCGGTGTTTGCCTGGAAGGGTGAGACGCTCGAGGAATACTGGGATTGCACCATCAACGCCCTGACCTGGCCGGATGGCAAGGGGCCCGAACTCATTGTGGACGACGGCGGGGACGCAACCCTGCTCATCCACAAGGGCGCGGAGCTGGAGGAGGGTTCGGACTGGGTCAACACCGCCAGCGGCTCGCACGAGGAGCAGGTGATCAAAAACCTGTTGAAGAAGGTCCAGGCCGAGGACCCCATCAAGTGGACCGGTTACCTCAAGGATTGGAAGGGCGTCTCCGAGGAGACCACCACCGGCGTGCACCGCCTTTACGAAATGGCCAAGGCCGGCAAACTCCGCGTCCCCGCCATCAACGTCAATGATTCCGTCACCAAGTCCAAGTTCGACAACCTCTACGGCTGCCGCGAATCGCTCGTGGACGGCATCAAGCGCGCCACCGATGTGATGATCTCCGGCAAGGTGGCCGTGGTCTGCGGCTACGGCGATGTCGGCAAGGGCTGCGCCCAGTCGCTGCGCAACCAGGGCGCCCAGGTGGTCGTCACCGAGGTGGACCCCATCTGCGCCCTGCAGGCGGCCATGGAAGGCTACCGCGTGCTGACCGTCGAGGACACCCTCGGCTGGGCGGATCTCTACATCACCACCACGGGCAACCGCGACATCATCCGCATCGAGCATCTGACCAGGATGAAGGACCAGGCCATCGTCTGTAACATCGGCCACTTCGACAACGAGATCCAGGTGGACAAGCTGAACAAGGCGAAGGGCGTGACCAAAACGAACGTGAAGCCGCAGGTGGATCAATACACGTTCGAGGACGGACGTCAGCTCTACCTGCTGGCGGAAGGCCGGCTCGTCAATCTCGGTTGCGCCACCGGCCACCCGAGCTTCGTCATGAGCAACAGCTTCACCAACCAGACCCTGGCCCAGATCGATCTCTGGAAGAACCGGGACGTCTACAAGCCCGGCGACGTGAAGGTGCTGCCCAAGCATCTCGACGAGGAGGTTGCCCGTTTGCACCTGGAGAAAATCGGCGTCAAGCTGACCAAGCTCACCAAGGAACAGGCGGACTACATCGGGGTGAAGGTCGAGGGTCCCTACAAGCCCGATCACTACCGGTACTGAGCTGGAGCGCACAACGTGAGGGGTGCTTCGGGCGCCCGGAACGACTTCCCACCGCGTCGCCTGCAACACCGTTTGGATGGAGGAGGGGAAGGGGCTGGGGTGCCGCCGCGCAGGGAGCGTTGCCGTTCAATCCTCCGGCCAACATTGCCTGCGAAAAGCCGTGGCGGCTTGCCAGAACCGGATTGAGACAGCAATGTTCCGGCATGAAAACGTTCCTCGTGTGTGCCGGCGCCAGCCTTGTGGCGAGTCTTGTCCTGGCGGAAGACCCGGGGGCCTGGCCTCGCTGGCGAGGGCCGGAGGACAACGGAAGCGTGCCCTCCGGCGGCTTCCCCGTGAAATGGACCGAGGCCAATATTCTGTGGCAGGCCGCGCTGCCGGGCAAGGGGTGCTCCACGCCCATCCTCCTGGAGAACCGGATCTACCTGACCGCCCCGATTGACGGGCAGGACGGGGTGCTGGCGCTCGATGCGAACGGGAAACCGCTCTGGCAGCGGACGCTCGGCGCGGAGTCGAAGGGCAAGCATCGCAACGGTTCCGGCAGCAACCCTTCGCCGGCCACGGATGGCCGATCGATCTTCGTGAACTTCAAAAGCGGCAACCTGGCCGCCCTGGATCCGGACGGCACCATCCGCTGGCAGATCAATCTCGTGGAGCGCTATGGACCCGACACCCTGTACTGGGATCACGGCACGTCGCCCGTGTTGACCCGACAGGACGTTGTTGTTGCACGGATGCATCACGGCGAATCCTGGCTGGCGGCTTTCGACAAGCAAACCGGGGAACTCCACTGGAAGGTGCCGCGAAATTACGAGACCCCAAAAGAAGGGGACAACAGCTACACCACCCCGATTGTCTTCGACCACAAGGGCCGGGAGGCCATCCTGGTGTGGGGAGGCCAGCATCTCACCGCGCACGATGCCGCCGATGGCAGCCTGCTCTGGTCCTGCGGCAATTTCAATCCGGCCGGGAGCGTCTTCTGGCCGGCGGTGGCGTCACCGGTCATCGCCGGCGACGTGGCGGTGGTGTGTTGCGGTCGGGCCGACCGCGGCCAGCCGCGACTGCACGGCGTGCGGCTCGGGGGCACGGGCGATGTGACCCAAAGCCACCGGCTCTGGGATCGGGATGACACCGGCTCGTTCGTTCCCACCCCCGCGGTCTCCAAGGGGTGGGCGTATGTCCTGAGTGACCGGGGCGCCATCGACTGTGTCGATCCGGCCACGGGTGAATCCCTGTGGAGCGACGCGTTGCCGAAGGACAGTTCGAACTACTACGCCTCGCCCCTGGTCGCCGACGGCCGGCTCTACGCCGTGCGCGAGGACGGGAAGGTGTTTGTGGTTGGCGTGCAGGACGGGTTCCAGCTGCTGGCCGAAAACCAACTGGAGGACCGGATCATCGCCTCCCCGGTCCCGATGGGGGATCGACTGCTGTTTCGCGGTGAAACCAGTCTACACTGTGTGGGGCCTCAATAGGCCGCTTCGCCCTCTTCGCCGGTGCGGATTTTAAGGAGGCTGTCCACGGGCATGACGGCGATCTTGCCATCGCCCACCTTGCCGGTATGGGCGCTGGTGGCGATGGCCTTCAGCACGTCGTCCACCTGTTCCTTGCGAACGTAGAGCACCAGCAGGCGGCGCGGCACCAGTTCCTTGCCCTGGGTCACGCTCTGATAAAGATCCGAGTGCGGCGCGTCACTGCCGGCGCCCAGGACCTCCATGACCGTCACCCCGAAGGACCCGACCTCCCCCAGGGCCCGCAACACCTGTTCCTGTTTGTGCGGACGAATAATCGCTTCAATTCTCTTCATGATTTCAAACTCGACTGGCGCACCGC
>JALOTU010000336.1 GCA_025457725.1 Verrucomicrobiota bacterium | reverse complement strand
TCATCGCGTTGAGCAGCCCGGGCGCGCTGGATGATTACACCTATCGGGTGGCCGGTTGCGTGGGGGAGTTTTGGACGCGAATCTGTTTTGCCCACCTCACCCCACACTGTGTCCTGGACGAGCCGGGCATGATCGATCTGGGCGTGAGCTACGGGAAAGGCCTCCAACTGGTGAACATCCTGCGCGATCTGCCACGCGACCTTCGCCAGGGACGCTGCTATCTGCCCGCAAACCAGCTGTCCGCGGCGGGTTTGACGCCCTCGAAGCTGCTCGATCCTGCCGTCGAGGATGCGCTGCGCCCCGTCTACAACGCATGGCTCGACCAGGCGCAAAAGCGGCTCGAGGATGGCTGGACCTACACGAACCACTATCCACGATCGCTTTCGCGCATCCGGATCTCCTGCGCGCTGCCGATTCTGATCGGACTGCGCACGCTCCAGCGGTTACGAACGGGTCGCGTGCTGGAGACCGCCGAACCGATCAAGATCCCGCGGCGCGAAGTGAACAGCCTCGTGCTCCAAGCCTTCCTCCGGCATCCATCCCGATTCCTCTGGAATCGCTGGGTGCCCATGACCGTCGCCGAACGCTGAACAACTCTGAATCCACTCTGAATACGGTTGCCAATTCCGCCATGACTCCCTACGCTCCAGTTCATGAACGCTAGGATTGCTTTGCCGCTGGCAACCATCACCGTGTTGCTTGCGACGATGGGTCAATGTCAGGCCGCAGAAGGGGGCGCCACCGCAGCGCTGCCCGACAATGAAGCGCAGGCAAAGGCCCGTGCCGCCTTGATTACCCCGGAGCCTGCACCGGTGGCACCCGCCGCCGACGCCACGGCAGCCCCCGCTGCAACCACAGCCCCGCCGGCAAACTCGTCGGCACAACCGGTGGTTCTGACCGCCGGACCTCAACCGGATAACGCCGACCAGGCCCGTGCGCGCGAAATGCTATACGAGGGCAACCCGCCGCAGGACACCGGGACCGGAACCGCGATCACCCCCACCGTTACACCGGTCATGTCGGCTGACCTTACCGCCGGCATGGAGGCGCCCGCATTGCCGATCACCGCCAACCAGCAACTGCAGCTCGACCAGTTGCTGCAGCAATATCGTTCCGACACCATCTCCGCGGCGCAGTATCATGCCCGGCGCGCGGAGATCCTTGGCAACAAGTAGGCTGACTTCCCCGCCCGCCCGAACTCCATTCGTTCCGGCAGGCTTCCGCTTTTCCCACCCCACCCCCATTCCATGCACCATTTTCATTACGCGGGAACCGGCTTGCAATGCGAACAGGTCTCCCTGGAAACACTGGCCAGGCGCTTTGGCACCCCCTTGTTTGTCTATTCGGAACGGACCCTGACGGGACATTATCAACGGCTCAACAAGGCGATGGCGCCGGTCGATCACCAGGTCTGCTTCGCGGTGAAGTCCAATTCCAATCTCGGTGTCCTGCGCGTGCTCGCGAACCAAGGCAGCGGCTTCGACATCGTCAGCGGCGGCGAACTCCAACGGGTGATCGCCGCAGGTGGCGATCCGGGGAAATGCGTCTTCGCCGGCGTGGGCAAATCGGAGGAGGAAATCGCCTTCGCCCTGCGACACAAGGTCTATTCGTTCAACGTGGAGAGCGACGCGGAACTCCAGCGCATCAACCGGGTGGCCCAAAGGCTGCGCCGCCGCGCCCCCATCGCCCTGCGCGTCAACCCCGATGTGGATGCGAAGACCCACGCGAAAATCACCACCGGCACCTACGAAAACAAATTCGGAATCGCCTTTGAACAGGTGGAGTCGCTCTACGCCCGCGCCGCCCGTCTCCCCAACCTCTGGCTCCGCGGTGTCCAGATGCACATCGGCTCGCAGTTGACCAGCGTCAAACCCTTCGTGGAGGCAGTCCGCAAGGTCGCGCCCCTGTCCCGGAGCCTCCAGCAGCAATACAATATCGAGTTCCTCAGCATCGGAGGTGGGATCGGGATAGTCTATGACCCGGCCCTGGCCAGCGGCCGCGCGGATTGGTGGACGTCGCCCGCGGGTCGCAAAATCCTCACCCCGGAACGCTACGCGCAGCAACTGGTCCCGCTCCTCAAGCCCCTCAACCTGCGCATCCTCATGGAGCCCGGCCGGTTCATCTCCGGCAACGCCGGCGTGCTGGTCGCCCGGGTGGAGTACGTGAAGAAGACCGGGCGCAAAAATTTCGTGATCGTCGATGCCGCCATGAACGACCTGATCCGTCCGGCGTTCTACGAGGCTTATCACGAAATCGTGCCCACCACACGCAGCCGCACGGCCGCCATCCCCACGGATGTAGTCGGCCCCATCTGCGAATCGGGCGACACCTTCTGCAAGGACCGGAGGTTGCCAAGGCTGAAAGAAGGCGACTACATCGCCCTGCTCAGCGCGGGCGCTTATGGCTCGGTGATGGGCTCGACCTACAACAGCCGTCCCCTGCCCGCCGAGGTGCTGGTGCGCGGAAACCGGGTCGCACTGGTCCGACGCCGTCAGCGCACAACGGATATCTGGGCGGACGAGTCGGTGGCTCCCTGGTCGCGCTGACCCGTCCTACCCTGTGGGCGACGGCACGCTGAGCGACTTGCCTGTGTCCCCGGGGGTGAGTTTGAGGAGGAAGGGCACCGCCGCTTGGGCCCATTGTTCCGGTGACGGGTAGGACGAGGCTGCGGCGCCAAAACAGATTCGCAGCATGTCGGTGTTGACGATTCCCGGATTCAAGGCGACGGCGGCCATGGTGGAGGGCAGCTCGTGCGCCAGGGCCTGGGTCAGACCTTCGACCGCCCATTTCGAGGCGCAGTAAGGCGCCACCTCCGCGTCCACCGATCGACCCCATCCCGAACTGAAATTCACAATGATGCCGCGCTTGCGTTCGCGCATCGCCGGGACGAAGTGCCGGACCATGTTGGCCACTCCGCGAACGTTGACGTGCATGACCTCGTCGAATTCGCGCGCATCCAGTTCCCAAAGCCGCGCGTTGCGGTTGATGACCCCGGCGTTGTTGATCAACAGGTCGGGCGGCCCGTGCTTGGCCAGCACCACGCTGGCCCAGGACTTGACCGCCGTGTCCGAGGCCACATCCACCGCGTAGACCTCGGGCGGCCCGCCCTGACCGGATGAAAGCGCCTTCAGCGACCTTTCGGTCCGTCCGCACCCCACCACCTTGTGTCCCTTCTCAATAAACAGCTCCGCCATCGCACGGCCCAGACCGCGCGTGACCCCGGTGATCAAAATCAAACGTTTCCCTGTCATATAAAACGGGAAGAGCCTCAATTGTTCGCAGATCCCGCACACTTTACAAGCAGTGAAAGTCCGCATGCCCGACGCGGGTTGTGATCGCAGAGGGGTAACGGTGCCCAGGTGGGAGCTGGGCGCACTGCGCCGGCCCGGATCGCAACGATCGGTCGAAACGAAGACCAAACCGCGCACCCTTGGGTCATCGGTGCCGCGCCTGGCACGGCACAGGAAAGAAACGGCACGGTCCCCACCCCACCCACTCTCATTCACCCGCCACGCAACCCTCCCGACAAAACTTTGTCGTATATGCAACAAAGTTTTGCACGCCACAAATCCCGGCTGGTGGATGCCCGGACCATCATCTGAATCAAG
>JALOTU010000335.1 GCA_025457725.1 Verrucomicrobiota bacterium | reverse complement strand
TCCCTGATGGACACGCGCACTCCTGACGAAAGTGAGAGGCCGGGGAGACCGGATCTGCGCCACGCGGGTGGTAGGCGGAACTGGGCTGCCCGGCCTCGAGCAGCGCGGACCACGAACAGTCAGCGGCGGGGGCTCATGGCACAACGTGTAAAGGAACCGGTATGTTGCTGAGGTTGATTTTGTCGGCGGTGGCGCTGGGCTGTGGCCTGGGTGCAATCAGGGCAGCGGGCAAGGCAAGGATCATCCTTGGATCGTGTGCGCTGATCCTCGTGAGCACCCTCGCTTTCCTCACGGTTTCCGGACAATCTGAGGCATGGAAGGCCGGCGTCATGGATCGCAGCTTCGAATCCGCCGCCGGCCGACGCTTGGGGGTCGCTATCGCCACCGACATCGATAGCGGGAAGATCGCGAACGATAGTGACCGTGTTGTGGTGGGCGTGCTGAATCTGCCGTCGTCCGCGACGCACACCCGCGACCATGCCAAGGCCTACCTGCAAGGTCTGATGGAGGGGCTGAATGGGGCGCCGGTGGAGGTGCTGCCATGTCAGGAGCAATACAACCAGCAGGCGCAGTCCCTCACCTTCGGGGAGGGCGGCGGTGTGGACATGATGACCGTCATCGCCAACGCCGCCAAATCGATCCCGGACGTGGATGTCTTTGTGACGTTTGCCGGTTTGCCCTCCAGGGCCGACCCCAAACGGTTTCAAGGGCTGCCTCCGATCTACGCTTTCCAGGGCGAGCAGACGGCTGCGGTCGCGGCATACATCCGCTCGGGGGGCGTGCGCGGCGTGGTGACCTTCCGGGAGAATGTGGACTGGGTGCTGAAGCCGGACCCGGCGTGGACCTGGGAGGAACTTTTCGATCAATGGTATGTGTTCCATAGCGCTGAGAACTAAAACAATTACAACCAGAAAGGAGACTGAACGATGAAACTAACGTCCAATACGGCTCGATCCGGATTCACCTTGATTGAACTGCTCGTGGTGATTGCAATTATCGCCATTCTTGCTGCGATGCTCCTGCCGGCGCTTTCCAGCGCCAAGGAAAAGGCCAAGAGGATCAGCTGCACCAGCAACCTGAGGCAGATCGGCATCGGCACCCTTATGTATGCCGACGACCATAAAGGCACCGTACCTGGCGAGGAGAAGTTCGACCGCGCATTTCATCACAATCGATATATGAGAATCGGGGACGAGTGGAAGAACATGGGCTTCTTATACAAGGAGAAGTATATGGGGGACGGGAAGGTGTTCTATTGCCCGTCGCAGGTGAATCCCGCCTTCCAGTATGGGACCTACACGCCGTTTCCCAAGAATAGTGCTGTGCTGCCGGCCAACCCCACGCCTGCCATCCGGGTTGCGTACTCCTATTCCCCCATGATCGTGTCTCGCACTGATACGACGCGGCGACTGAATAACCTTAACAAGGACAAAACCTCGATCAGCCTCATCGCCTCCGACTTACTGGAGCCGCCCTCCTTGGCCAAACCGCACGCGGGACCTGCTTGGAATCTCCTGGCCTGCGATGGTAGCGTGAAGCTGGTTAAGAGCCCAGCGGCATACAATCTGATGCTCAGGGACGAAAGCGGCATCTACAACAGAAATGCCCCGCTCTATTACCAGCTGCTGTACACCCTCACCGGGTGGCAATAGAGGAGCGCCTGCTGCGTGGAGGTGCCTCAGGCCGACGCAGGGGGGCGGCCCGTGGGAGATGCCGCAAGAAGGGTGATTTGTCAGGGAGACCGGTTCGGGTGGTCTGCAAGTAAAAGTGTACCGGCGCCACAGCTGAACGCAGATTGCCTAGGCGCCGGCCGAACAGGTGGACCGCGACCCGAAGCTCGAACACGGTCGGTTTCGCCCCCAACGGAACCGTCCAGACACATTTTTTGCAACAGAAGGAGCGTCGCACGGATGAAAATAAAATGGTGGCCCGGTCTCTTGGTTCTTGGCACAACGTTGACGGTGGCCATGGCCTCCGCCACGGCGAGCAGCTATCGGATCAATAGCGCTTCCTTCGAGACCGACGACACCTCCGGCCGGGTGGTGGCGTCCCCCGCGGAGCCCGTGGTCGTGGCAACGAGCGGGACGCACGGTGATATCACGGAAAAGGTCCCGTCCGATGCGCCGCAATCCTTTTTCCGGCAAAAAGCTGTCACGCGGTCGGGCAACTTGAAGGACGGCTGCCATGAAATCGTCCCGTCAGGAACCTCCGATGACACGGACCTTATTCAAGATGCTCTGGATCAGTTGCAAGCCGGCGATACGCTCAAGCTCACAGGCAATTTCTTCATCGCCGACACAATCTATCTGCCGTCGAACTTCAAATGGGTGCTGGACGGAACCCTTACCCTGGCCGACAACGCCGACGATGACCTGGATCGCATCGGCTGGTACAAGGAATTGAACGATGCAAACAAGAACGTCATTGATGCCCGGGTGCGCACCGGTATCACCGAACAACACGGCGGGGCGGTCAATATCGAAATGTCCGGGGGCACCTATTCGGGCAATTCGGCGGGCAACCGGGCGTCGTTGCGTTTCATCAACTTCGTGTCGGTGACCAATTCCTTGTTCCATGACATGGTGATCACGGATGTCTCTGACGATAACTTCACGCTCGGGCCGGGCAGCAACGGAAATGTCTGCAGCAACCTGGTCGGCTCCTTCTCCGTCTCCGGCAACGGGCTGACCGACAAGGGCGACCACAACACCTGGTACGATTGCATCGCCGAGGATTGCACGGGCCCCGATGGGGATGGGTGGACGCCCAAATGCCGCTTTTCCCAATTCTACCGGTGCATCAGCCGACGCAACGGGGGGCCCGGATTCGGCATGTACTGCCGCACCGACGGGTCGGGAAACCCAGATGACATCGGCGAAGCCATTGATGGCAATCGATTCTACGAGTGCGTGGCCTACGAGAACGGCGGGGCCGGCTTCAGCTTCAACATTTCCGGCAATTCCGGCGCGGGCGCCACGATCCGCAGCAATTTCGTCCAAGCGGTCTGCTTCAGCAATGAATCAAGCGGTGTGCGGTTTAGAAACACCACGGTGGACGGCATCGTTGCCGACAATCGAGTGGATCTGCTCTGCTATCACAACCAAAGCCAGAAGACGGACGGCTCCCTTTCCTCCACGGCCGGCGGGTTGGGAACGGATGCAGGTGCAGCCTCCCCCCCGATCACCGGGCTCACCGGATCGATGGTCAGTTTCGACAACGTTCAGTGGGATGTGAATACCGGGCAGGCGTACAACACCGAACTTGCTGTGTACCATCCCACGGGAGAACAGGCTCCGGCTCTGCAACGCGGTGATCCCTCCAACATCCTGACCGTGAAGCAGTTCGACTGTGGGGACCCGTTGACCGCATGGAGCATGAAAGCCTACTGCGACCAGTTCAGGCGTCCACGGTAGTTCCACGCGGATGGCTAACCCCGACTAGTCCGGATCCCTCACCGGTACTGCCGAAAGCTCGTCTTCGCGGTGATAGAGCGCCGGATTTCTAACGGCGCGAAAACTTGTGAGGCGGATACTGCCCTCAACGGCGTTGATTTGTGCATCAACGCGGCCGATCCTCGAACGTGGTTCACCGGCGCCGCACGCTGAAGACTGGCAGAAACCCGAAATCAGGCCCAAATCCGGCC
>JALOTU010000334.1 GCA_025457725.1 Verrucomicrobiota bacterium | reverse complement strand
AGGCCTTGCGCATGCTCACGCCGTCCGCGCTGAAGTAGCCTTGGTCTCCGTTGGAATCCGTGTAGCGATATGCCGCGAAGCGCTTGCCGTCGTTGACGTACTCCGCCGCGATAATTGCACCCTCGCCGACTTTTTCGCCATCGAGGTATTGCTCCTCATAAAGAACGCTGAAGGAGTCGCCGGCGCGCGGGTCGAGCACGAAGTCGATTACGCCGCCAAATACGCTTGCGAGTTCAAGGATCATGCGGCCTGACAAGCCGGCTTCCTGTCCTGCTTCAAACAGCGAACTCTTGAGGTTGGCATGCCGGAATGCTTTTCGGACCTCGGGAGATCGGGTTTCTTCGCCTACGGAGAACCCTTCGCCGTTGCGCGTGAATATGCGGGTCTCGAGAGGAGACCTGGCATAGCGCATCTCGCTCAGTCGTCCTTCGCTGTCGACCTTGATCGAGACTGTTTGACCAGGGTAAATGCTGCGCAGGGATTTGCTGCGAGCGTCGGCATCCAGTACCGATTGCAGATCGGTGCTGTTCAAACCTGCGCGCCCAAAGATCATTGAAAGGCTATCGCCCTTGCGCACCTCCATGTCCCGCCATGAGGCGTTGTACCCGGCTTGCTCCCCCGATACCTGCACGGTCGAGTAGACGTCGGCATCCGTCGTGGCTGTGGAGGGGGCGATATCGAGCGTAACTGCAATGGGCGTCGGCGCCCGGTTTGCCTCCACCTGGTCGCTGCCTACCAAGCCGGCCAGGATCAGAACTGCGCCGAGAGCAAGCGTTAACACCCCCAGGCTGTGCCCAATGGCGGATTTGAAAACAGCGCGCAATTCGGTCAAGAACGGTTTGATCATTCAGTGGGCTCGGTCAAAAAGCGATATCAGGGACGCGGCATCGGGGGGCAGTATAACAAATATTCATATTTGGGCGCCCCCCCCCGATTGTCGCCCGTTGATTTCGGGTTCTGTGATGCGCCGACGAATTGATGTAACTTTGCGCCCTCTTCGGCAGGCTCCTCCATGCCCCGGGCATGGCAGGGCGGGAATTTGTGGAGCTTCTATATACATGCAATCGCATTCATCGCTGTTGTCCGAGTTGGGTGGCCGGGGCCTGGTCATACAGACTACCGACCGGCAGGAACTCGAGGCGCACCTCGAGCGGCAGGGTCGAACACTTTATTGCGGCTTCGACCCGACGGCGGATAGCCTGCACATCGGCAGCCTGGTTCCCCTTCTGGCTCTCAGGAGGTTCCAGTTGGCCGGGCACAGGCCAATCGCTTTGATCGGAGGCGCTACCGGATTGGTTGGCGATCCCAGTTTCAAGGCGGCTGAGCGGAGTCTCAATACCGCTACGACGGTCGGTGAATGGGCTGAATCGATAAAGGCCCAGGTATCAAGGTTGCTCGACACGTCCGGGTCTGGAGGGGCTCTCGTGGTCAACAACCTCGAGTGGTTCGAAAATTTCTGTTTTCTGGATTTCCTGCGGCAAGTGGGTAAACACTTCTCGATCAATGCGATGGTTCATAAGGACTCCGTTCGGCAGCGGATCGAGCGGGAGGGTGACGGCATTTCATTCGCTGAATTCACTTACATGATCCTTCAGGCCTATGACTTCGCGGAGTTGAATCGGCGTCATCAGTGCACGCTGCAGATTGGTGGTAGCGATCAGTGGGGCAATATCACGGGTGGCATCGACTTGTGCCGAAGGCAGAACCAGGCTCGAGTCCACGCCCTGACCTTCCCGCTCGTCACCAAGGCTGATGGCACAAAGTTCGGCAAAACCGAGACCGGGACGATCTGGCTGGACCCGAAAAAGACTTCTCCGTACGCCTTCTATCAATTCTGGATGAACAGCAGCGACGCCGATGTATACCGGTTCCTGAGGTACTTTACGTTCCTGTCGTTGGAGCAAATAGGTGAGATCGAGCGCGCCGACGCTTCCAGCGGAATGAAACCGATGGCGCAAGGTATCCTCGCGCGTGAGGTTACCAAACTGGTGCATGGCGGCCAGGGGCTCGATTCGGCCATCAGAATCAGTGATGCACTGTTTTCGGGGTCCCATGCAGCCCTGAGCGAAAACGACTTCGGTCAATTGAAGCAGGATGGCTTGCCTTCGACCCGGTTGTCCAGTTCCGATCTGATGAAGCCGGTGACTACTATACTGGCAGAGGCCGGCATGGCGGCGACGGGCAAGCAGGTCAAGGACGCGTTGTCGCGCGCAGCTGTCTCAATCAACGGGCGCGCTTGCACCCTGGAAGACAACAACAAGGCGCAGGAATGCTTCGCAGTGGGGCGAGCCCTTTTTGGACGCTACCACTTGGCACGTGTCGGAAAGAAAAGTTTTCACCTGTTCGAAACGGCTGTTTAGAACGTGTTTCGGGCAGCTGCGAAAAAAATTACGGCAGCCCTTGCCAACTCGATTTCCTTCCGTATAATGCGCCTTCCCTGACGGGCTGAGGCCAAGCGGGGTAGCGGCGCCGGAGCGTAGCCGCGGTTGTTTAAGAAGAAGAGATCAAGCAATTTGTGTGGGCACTTGCGACGAGTGGTTCTGGTGAAGAGACCAATCGGCCCAAGTGACCTGTATAGATTCATTTGTATACAGTGATTTTGCGCTGAGCCGGGTTTTTGAGTGATTGTCCGGGCGACTGGATAAAAGCTCCCTCTTGTTCTTCGGGGCAGAGGTAAAAGATTGAACTGAAGAGTTTGATCATGGCTCAGATTGAACGCTGGCGGTAGGCCTAACACATGCAAGTCGAACGCGAAAGTCCTTCGGGATGAGTAGAGTGGCGGACGGGTGAGTAACGCGTAGGAATCTGTCCTGTAGTGGGGGATAACGTTTCGAAAGGAACGCTAATACCGCATACGCCCCACGGGGGAAAGCGGGGGATCTTCGGACCTCGTGCTATAGGAGGAGCCTGCGTCGGATTAGCTAGTTGGTGAGGTAAAGGCTCACCAAGGCGACGATCCGTAGCTGGTCTGAGAGGATGATCAGCCACACCGGAACTGAGACACGGTCCGGACTCCTACGGGAGGCAGCAGTGGGGAATATTGCGCAATGGGCGAAAGCCTGACGCAGCCATACCGCGTGTGTGAAGAAGGCCTTCGGGTTGTAAAGCACTTTCAGTGGGGAGGAAAAGCTGGTGGCTAATATCCACCGGCCGTGACGCTACCCACAGAAGAAGCACCGGCTAATTCCGTGCCAGCAGCCGCGGTAATACGGAAGGTGCGAGCGTTAATCGGAATTACTGGGCGTAAAGCGCACGTAGGTGGCTTGGTAAGTCGGATGTGAAAGCCCCGGGCTCAACCTGGGAACGGCATTCGATACTGCTGAGCTAGAGTACGAAAGAGGGGGGTGGAATTCCAGGTGTAGCGGTGAAATGCGTAGAGATCTGGAGGAACACCGGTGGCGAAGGCGGCCCCCTGGTTCGATACTGACGCTGAGGTGCGAAAGCGTGGGGAGCAAACAGGATTAGATACCCTGGTAGTCCACGCCGTAAACGATGTCTGCTAGCCGTTGGGATCCTTGAGGTTTCGGTGGCGCAGCTAACGCGATAAGCAGACCGCCTGGGGAGTACGGCCGCAAGGTTAAAACTCAAATGAATTGACGGGGGCCCGCACAAGCGGTGGAGCATGTGGTTTAATTCGATGCAACGCGA
>JALOTU010000333.1 GCA_025457725.1 Verrucomicrobiota bacterium | reverse complement strand
CTGGATGCGTTGCGCGACCGCCTGAACCAGGTTGCCCGGCGCCTGCTGAAGCCGCGGGATCTCCAACCGCCGCTGCGACTGGATGGCGAGGTGGCGCTGGCCGAATTGACGCTGCCACGGATGCAGGAGCTGGAACGGTTGCGTCCGTGCGGACAGGGCAATCCGGGCGTGCAGTTCGTGGCCCGTGGGCTGACCCACGACCGCGGTTTGCGCCGGATGGGCAAGGAACAGCGGCATGTGAAGATGTGGATCACAGACGGCGGTTCGGGTTGCGAGGCCGTGTGGTGGCACGCCGGCGAGAAATCGTTGCCCGTTGGCCGGTTCGATCTCGCCTTCGCCCCCCAGATCAACGAGTACAACGGACGTCGCGCCGTGCAGTTGAAGGTGCTGGACTGGCGGCCAGGGCAGTAGCCGCGGATGGGAATCCGCGGATTGGGTTTGAGATCACAAGGATCGGCTTGCTCCCTCCTCCGTCTCCACCGCACGATGGGTGGCGCATGAACGCCGCAATCATTGTTGCCGCCGGCAAGGGCGCCCGCATGGGGCCTGGATCCGACAAGCTCTTCCTGGAGGTGGCAGGTCGTTCGGTGGTGGCGCACACCTGGCAATGCTTCGATCAGGCCGGGTGCATCGACCATCTCATTCTGGTCGTTCGCGAGGGCATGCAGCAGGAATTCGTTCGGATGGCCGACCAGTATTGTTTCTCCAAACCCCACCAGATCGTGGTTGGAGGATTGGAGCGGCAGCATTCGGTCTGGAACGGATTGGAAGCGCTCCCCGCGGACACCGGGATTGTCGCCATCCAGGATGCGGCACGTCCGTGTGTCACCGCCGCCTTGATCCAGTCCACGATTGATGCGGCTCGCGAGATGGGGGCGGCGGTGGCGGCCCAGGCGGTGGTGGACACCATCAAGGAATCCGGGGATGGACAGCTGGTTTTGCGTACCGTGCCGCGTTCCCGGCTGTGGGCCGTGCAGACGCCCCAGACGTTCCGCGTGGAGGTGATCCGACAGGCGATGCAGGCTGCCCGCGGCCAGGGGCTGTCCCTGACGGATGACACGGCGGCCTGTGAACTGATCGGTCAGCCCGTGCGGCTGGTGGTCAGTAGCGATCCCAATCCCAAGGTCACCATTCCCGCCGACCTGGCTTACGTAGAAACCCTCCTGCGGTCGCGGGGCTCCATCTGATCCCAGTCCGCCGCTCCTTGCAAAGCCGCGGGAAGCTCCGTATGGTGGGCATGCCAAACCTATGAGAAGACGTTTGATTTACGGGGCCGTGCTGGCCGTATTGCTTGTCAACCTGGGGGTTGGGATCAGCCTCTACACCACGGTCGCCGCCTCCGCCAAGGAAGATTCCCCACTCCAAAGTTTGGAGGAGTTTTCCTATGTGCTGGAACGCGTGCGCCGGGATTATGTGGACGGCGGGGACATCACCTATCAGGAACTGGTGCACTCGGCGCTCAAGGGGATGGTGAGCACGCTGGATCCGCACAGCGAATTCCTCGAAGGCGAACGCTACCAGAGCCTGATGGATGACACCCAGGGGACCTTTGGGGGCATCGGGGTGGTGGTCTCCATGCGGGATGGAAAGCTGACGGTGGTATCGCCGATGGAAGGGTCGCCGGGATTCGAGGCCGGGATTCTGACCGGAGACCTGATCATTGCCATCGAGGGTCGGAGCACGGAGCGGATGTCACTGGAGGATGCCGTCAAGGTGTTGCGCGGGGAGTCGGGGACGACAGTCACCCTGACCACGCTGCGACCCTCCACGGGGGAAACCATGGAGCACACCCTCGAACGCGAGGTCATCAAGGTGGAGGTGGTCAAGGATTTGCATGGCGGCAAGAAGTTTGAATTGGGTCCGGACAAGATCGGCTACGTCAACATCACCCAGTTCAACGAGAAGACGGGGGACGAGCTCGAGTCGGCACTGAAGAAGATGAAGGCGCAGGGGATGAAGGGACTGATTGTGGACCTGCGCTGGAACCCTGGCGGCCTGCTGGATCAGGCGGTCGAGGTCTGCAGCAAGTTTCTGCCGGTGGGCGAATTGGTGGTCACCACCGAGGGGCGCAATCCCAGCCAGAACCGGACCCAACGCGCCGGGGGGCGCGGGCTGCGCTTTGCCGACAAGCGGGAGCTGCCCATGGTGGTGCTGGTGAACCTGGGCAGCGCCAGCGCCTCGGAAATCGTCGCCGGCTGCCTCCAGGATTATCAACGCGCCGTCATCATTGGCGAGCGGACCTTCGGCAAGGGTTCGGTGCAGAGCATCCTGCCGCTGGAGGATGGTTCCGCCCTGCGCCTCACCACGGCCAAGTACTACACGCCCAGCCACAAGGTGATCCACGAACAGGGCATCGAGCCGGATATCGTGGTGGAAATGTCCGATCAACTGCAGCAGGACGCCCGGTTGCGATTGTCGCCCGGGGCGGTGGAGTCCCTCAGCGACGAGGAGCAGGCGCGCGTGCTGGTTTCCCCCGATCTGCAATACGACCGCGCCATGGATCTGCTCAAGGGGGTGCTGCTGTTTTCCGAGCGCGCACCTGACCGGTTGACTCCGGTGGCCGATGACGAGCGCTGGGTGCGGCGCTAGCCCGATGTCGGCCCTGTGATCCTGGCGCTGGAAACCTCCTGTGATGAAACCGCCGTGGCGCTGGTGCACCGGGGACGGGTGCTCTCCAGTCTCGTCTCTTCCCAAACCAAACTGCATGAGGAATATGGCGGTGTGGTGCCCGAGCTGGCCGCCCGCGAACACCTCGCCAATCTGCTCCCCATCGCGCGCGAAGCCCTGAACGCCGCGCAGGTCCGCATCGAGTCGGTTGACGCTGTTGCCGCCACGCGGGGGCCGGGCTTGCCGGGTGCGTTGCTTGTCGGGTGCAAGGCCGCTCAAGCCATGGCGTTCGCCCTGCGCAAACCTTTCCTCGGCATCCACCACCATGAGGCGCACCTCTATTCCCCCTGGGTGAGCGGCGATCCACTGACCGCCCGGTTCGAGTCCTTTCAGCCCAATGTGGCGCTGATCGTCAGCGGCGGGCACACCCTGCTGTTGCACGTGCGCGGCGAACTCGATCACGTCGTCCTGGGCTCCACGCTCGACGATGCGGCCGGGGAATGTTTCGACAAGGTGGGGAAGTTGCTCGGGTTGCCCTACCCGGCGGGACCCGTCATGGACCGGCTGGCGGTGCGTGGTGATCCCCGGGCATTTGATTTTCCGCGTCCCAAGAAGAACGATCCGGATGATGATTTCAGTTTCAGCGGGTTGAAGACGTCTGTCCGCTATTTTCTCCGGGATCATCCGGGTCTGGAGGAGGATCCCCGGCAGCTTCGGGATCTTTGCGCCAGCGTGCAGGCGGCGATCGTGGAAGTGCTGGTGGCGAAGACCATTCGCGCGGCGAAACGTTGCGGGGTGGATTGCGTCACGGCCGCCGGCGGGGTCACCTGCAATTCAGAACTTCGAAAGCAGCTGGCGGAAGCTTGCAATCGAACCGGATTGGCCCTGCGTCTTGCCGAAGGCGCACTCGAGCGGAAACTGGCGCGCCACACGGGGGTGACCGGGCTGGATGCCGAACCTGCGCCGGGACTGGCGCTGGCTTGATCGTGCCGCCGCATCGCAAAATCAGGCCACCACCCCTTGTTTTGTTCCGGCAGGGCTGCGTTGCCGCGCAGCCGGGCGCCGCCGCAGCAGTGCTCTACCCAATTGATCGGCTGCACTTCTTGGCCTAGCCCTCCATGGGTTTCAACCGGACCATTGTTGCCCCCCAGCCTCCCTGCTGACCGCCGGCCAGCGTAAAGGATTCCACATTGGGATCGCGCTCCAACTGCGTGTGCACCGTGCGGCGCAGGTTGCCGATGCCCTTTCCGTGAACCACGCGCACCGTGCGGAGACCCCGGCGGCGGCACTCGGCGAGATACTCCGGCACCAGATCCCTCACGTCCTGGGGCCGGAACGTGTGCAGGTCCAGTTCGTCCGTGATGGGGATTCGCACCGGTTCATTGTCCATGACAGGAGTATCTCTCAAAAACCGCCTCCGGGAAAGCCAACGCGCTGCCGACGCGTGTGTTGTAAATATGTCGCGTACGCGACAAAGAATCGATAACAAAGAAATGGAGGGGCGGCGGGCAGGAGGGGGATACTGTTCCGGCGGAAGTGTTGGCTCCCGCCGCCCATCTGGTCTATTCAATGGCTGCCATGCCGGAACGTCTTCCGATCTATGAAATCGAGCCCGCCATCGTCGCCGAACTGAGTCGGAGACGGAGGCTGGTGCTCTCGGCGCCCACCGGTTCCGGCAAGTCAACCCAGGTGCCGCAGATGTTGCTGAAGCATGGCTTGCTGGATGAACCCCCTTCAGCAGTCCGCAGTCCGCAATCCGGAATCCGCAATGGCCCTCCCGGTCGGGTCGTCATTCTGCAGCCGCGCCGGATCGCCGCCCGGCTGCTGGCGGCGCGGGTGGCGGAGGAACTCGGCGTGCCGCTTGGACGCGAGGTCGGTTATCAAATCCGCTTCGAGAATGTGACCTCGCGCGAGACGCGGATCTGTTTTGTCACCGAGGGCGTGTTGTTGCGCCAGATGATCGAGGATCCCGGGTTGCCCGGGGTTTCCGCCATCCTGTTCGACGAGTTTCACGAGCGTCATCTCTACGGCGACATCACCCTGGCGAGGGCGCTCGACATCCAGGA
>JALOTU010000332.1 GCA_025457725.1 Verrucomicrobiota bacterium | reverse complement strand
TGATCCCCCGGTTGGTTGCTGCGGGACGAGCGGAAGTAATCCACCAGATGGATCACCAGGTGGGTGCAGCCGCATTGTCTGGCGAAGCGATAATGCTCCGCGTTGAGTTGATGGCGATAGAGACCGAGCCCGAGTTTCATTGGGGTGAAGTCATGGTGCTGCAGATTCCTTCCTCAAGCTGCCCGTGCCGGGGCGCGGAGGCGATCGCTGGCCGCGCTCGCGGGCCGCCGAGGATGGTGGCACAAGGGAGCACGACGACGTCCGGCATGGCAATGGTTGTTCCCGGTGGATCTGGCGCCGCAGTCGGCCAGGTCGGGATGGGTTGATTGCCTTCCATGGCTACAGGTCGGTGTTGCTGACGAAAGCAATGCGCTGACTGTCCGGCGACCAGGAGGGTACATTCATCGTTCCCTGCCCTCCGTACACATAGGCGATCACGCGTGCTGAGCCGCCGTCGCGTGGCATCAGCCGCAGATAGACCTGTTTGTAATAGGGATGATCGTCCGGGTCGATGTCCTCGGGAAAGCTGATGAAGGCAATCCATTTACCATCCGGCGACAGGTGCGGAAACCAGTTGTTGAATTCATCATGAGTCACCTGTTCCGCGCCTGTGCCGTCAGGGTTCATGCGCCAAATCTGCATCTTCCCGGTTCGGCTGGAGTTGAAATAGATGGACTTGTCGTCCGGGCTGTATTCCGGACCATCGTTGAGTCCGGGCGAATCCGTCAGCCTCCTTTCCGGGCCGCTGCCGTCGGAAGGAATCCTGTAAATGTCATATTTGTTGCCGCGACCGCCCGTGTAAACCAGCCACCGGCCGTCGGGGGACCATCCGTGAAGATACGAGGGGGTCAATGGGGTGATGCGTTTCGGCGTTCCGCCGCCGACGGGGAGGGTGTAAATGGTGGATTCACCTGCCCCGGCACTCTGGTCGCTGATCCCGAGCATCGTGCCGTCGAAGGAGAGCACGTGATCGTTGTTGTTCTTGATGGCAAAGTCGGTGGGAATGAGGGTGGATGTTCGGGTGCGCAGATCAAACCGCATCAACCTCCCCCAGCCTTCGGCCCGGCCGCTGATGTTGTAAATCAAGGCCTTTCCATCGGGCATCCAGTTCGGCGCTTCAAACGGTTGTGAGGAGACGTGCAGGATCTGGAGATCGCCACGGTGGACATCGAGGATTTCCAGCTGACTGCCGATATAGTCCTGGTAGGGGATGAACCCCTGCTTGACGGGGCGGATGATCCGCACGTTGTCGAATCTCGCCTCCTCAACCGCGTCGCCGTTGTGGGAACAAACATACAGTCCCACGTAGACCTCTTCGCCGAGAGTCAGATTGGTCACTTGTCCGGCAACGAAGGGGTCGCCTTCACGCGCCGCGGAGAAGATGTAAGTGCCTCCCTTGCGTTCGAGCTGGAGAATGTTGGCGTTGGTGATGGCCAGCACCACCTGCCCGGTATCGGCCCCCGGGGCGGGCCGGAATTGCAGCGACGTCAGGCCGTCGCCGTGCTCCGCACAATCGGCATAGGGCGCGTCCGGTTCCAGGCTGGGCCGCACCATCCAGCCCGCCTTGCGGTGCGGATCCACACCCTTGCCCATAAACTGTAACCGGGCGCGAAGGATGAAGTCTCCCTTCATTCGCTTCCAGAGGAAGTGAAACTCGTCCGCACCAAACCACATGTTGGTTCCGGATCCACTGAGATGATACGCCTGCCGGGCAGCATCATACCTGGCGTGACCGGCGATTTTGGGCGACCCGACGTCGCCGCAACCGTCAAACTGGCCCAGCGGATTATCCTGGGACAACACCGGGGAGACCCCTGACGAGAGGAGAGCGGACATAAGAAGAAGGGTTTTGGAGGATGATGCTGTTTTGGTGATCATGAGCTCGGTGGGTTTGTTGGGCTCTCAAAGAGTGGACGAACCTCGGACGATGGCATCCGGATCGACGCCCACGTCCAAGCCAATGTTGCAGCGCATGGCACGGCGGATCGCCATGGCACCAGGCAGGGGAGGTTCAAGTTCATGAGCGCGGATCATTGCGGCAGCCAGACACGGAATTCCCCGCTGCAGTGCAGGAGAGCGAGCAGATACAACATCCCGTCGTAGTAGCGATAGCGCCCGGTCGGCAGCGGTGTGGCCCAGAGCGCTTCCACGAACTTCCCGGATCGCGGATGCGTGGCGGCGAGGCTGGCGACGGCATTCATGGCCACGAGTCCGGAGCTGGGGGTTCCGTCCAGCGGCCGGCCTTCCAGCGTGAAGGACTGGCCGTAGCCACCCATGCCCTGGGATTCGAAAAACGCCTGCAGGCGATCGCTCAACTCGCGCTCGCGGAGGTCCCGGCCCCACCAGGACCAGTCCACCGACCAGTTCATGGCGCAGCGCCACGCGTCGTACTGGAAATCAACGCTCCGCGGCTTCCAGGGTGCGGCCCAGGGCGTGCCGTCGAAGTTGGCGTAGTCCGGCATGAGCCCGGTGACGGGATGGGCAGCCTTCTGAAAAAACTCCCGGCTGGCCTCCGCAGCCTCGCGCCAGAATTCACGTTCCGTCCCGGGCCCGCACCGCGCCCAGACTTCGTAAAACGCCGGAAGGTGATAGGAGGGATCCGTGTGATCCCTGTGCTCCAGGTCCGGCGTGAAGCGGATCATCCTGCGCTCCGGCTCAAAGAGCGCGCCGGCGGTCCTCACACCACCCAGGGTCGGACCCGTGATCAGCGGACGGTGGCGCAGGTCCCTGAGGAGTCGATCCGCCTCGGCGCGATACTGGAAGATGCCTGGCCCGTCACCCCAGCGCGCCGCCGCAAAATAAAGCGAGGTGACAAAATACTGCTCCCCATCCGGCGCCGGCATTTCATCATTGGCCGTGCCGTTGGTTGTCATCGACCAGGAAAAGAAGCCGTGCGCCGGATGATCGGGAGAGGCGTGAGACATGTGGGACTTCGACCAATTCCAGAGGGCGTCAAACTCGGCTTTCCGGTTCAGCTGGACGGCGATCATCATGCCGTAGGACATCCCCTCGGAACGCACGTCTCCGCTCCCCACATCGTAAATGTAGGCCAGCGGGCCATTGGCGTTTGTTCCGGCTGGATAATACAACGCCTGCGAATCCGGATCGCCGTGGAAAAGCTGCTGGAAGGCGGCTTCAATCCTGGCGCTCACCGCCTCCGGCGAATGGCCGGCTTCGACGAACAGATTGCGATATTGGCCGGTGGCAACCGCGCCGGACTCCGACGGCGCCTCCGGAGAAGAGCCGCAACCGGCCAGCCCAAGGGGGAGTGCGGAGGCAAGCAGCCATGCCAGGGACGATCTCATGCCTTCGAGGCCGAATGTTCAAGCCGACCAACGTGGGCGGAAACCCTCCACGCAAGCGCCGACAAAATCCGGGCAACGCCTGAACTCGCCGCCCCGGGCCCGTGGTTGCGCCGGTGGAAGAAGTTCATGCGGAACATCATAATGCAGTCACCGACGTAATCCAGCATAGGATTCAAGTTGCAGGGCAGCGCGATGAGTGAGGATCCTCCGCGGAACGGATGCCGCCGAAGCGGACGATAATAGTCTGTAACAATCGGGCCGCGCGGGTGTCGATTAAAGGGATGGACCCCAGGTGGGACGGTGGAGGTTCATGAGCCGAAAAGAGTGGATTCTGATGGCGCTCGTGC
>JALOTU010000331.1 GCA_025457725.1 Verrucomicrobiota bacterium | reverse complement strand
GCCAGCGTGGCGGAATTGGCAGACGCGCTAGACTCAAAATCTGGTATCCGTAAGGATGTGTGGGTTCGACCCCCTCCGCTGGCACCATTAGTAACCTGCTGAATCATCAGGCACTTCTCCCGATCACAGACATGCCGTAAAGCATGTCAAAGGTCATCAAGACCTCTGGGTGTGCTGATAATTGTGCCGAAACGACAAACGAAAGCACCCCGTTTGTCAAAGTGTTGGATGGGCGCAAGCAACCCATCCGCAACCTCTGGCAGCGTGGAAAGACCTTCTATGCTCGCCTGAGCGTCACCACACAATCAGGGTCAAAGTCGGATAAGCGCATTGCCCTGAACGCGACCACCGTAACAGATGCCAAATCGGAGTTGGCCAAGCTGCGTCTCCAACGCAACCAGAACACGTTAAATGGGTGCCCCGCAAGCGGGGCTGTTCCCTCCTGCTGAGATTGATTCACTGGGCGCAGCCACATGGGGAAATCCATGCTCCGGCGGCAGAGCGAGCACCACCATGATTGGACTATCTCTTTCCGCCCTCGACGAACAAGGCAAGGGAAGCGGTGAATCCGTGCAGGAAATTCCGGTCACCGACGGGACCGATCTCACCGTTGCAGAAAAAGCCGGCCAGGCCAAACGGACCCAGTTCCCGCTGAATGATGCCGGCGTCATGGTTCGGCATCCCGAACAAGTTGCTGCCGCGACCGTTGCAGGTGCAGAGGCAGCCTCCGTGAACCGTCGACCCACTGATTTTGGACTTCGCCCGGGTCAACAGTTCATGGAGATCTTCCGTCGCCGCAGCGGCGTCGCGCCGCTGGAATTGCAGCGTTTGCCCGATCCGTGGAAATGCCCCGACCGCAATATAGCCTGTGCCGGGATCCGCACCCAGCAGATTGCGGATCAGAAAATCGCCCCGGTGAAAATCGTCGAGATATTCATTGATGACCAGACCGGCAAACATCCCACGGCTCGCCTTCACCTGTTCATCCGCCGGCAACCCCTCGAAGGTCTCCGCCAAGACTTCGTACGCGGGTCGATTTCCAATGCGCTGAATCACGTTGCGGTCAACCCCCGTTAGCGTCCACGTCTCGCCAATGGGTGTGCACCCCTGCGAGATGACACTGAGCAGTTGGATATTTCCCCCCACAGAAATACCCACGCCGCCCTGCTCATAGACCTGGCCGTTGAGATAGACCTGGGTGCGTTGCTCGTTGAACCTGCCACTCGCCAACCCGCCCAGAATGGGCAGCCCCGCGAACGCCTCGTTCCATTGGTTCAGCCACCGTTCGCTGTCCAGATGAAAGGGATCCACGAAGGCCAGCCACCCATTCGTTGCATCGCCGGAGAGTCCGGTTTCACGGTGCCAGAACGAGGGTCCGTTCGCATCCTCCACCTGGGATTGGGCAAAATGTACTCCCTTCAGCTTAGCCTGAGGCAGGGCATACAGGCCAAGGGTGAGGCCCTCCGAATCCTCGATCTCCTGACTGTTGCAGACAAGGCTCGCGCTGGAACAACCCGCAAGCAACGGGATCTGGGCATGGACCCGGAGCAGGTCCAAAGTCACGCTCGCATGCTCAAAAAAGCAGGGGCTCATGAACACCAGACCTAGGGCAGGCTCCTGATCGCCAAGCCGCTGGCGCAAGCCCGAAGCCCACGCTCGCAGTCCGTGTTCATCAAAACCACCCGGCCAGTGCCCCGCAACAGAACTCGAAAACGTCATCAGTGAAGCCTAATCGAATTTGCTCCTCTTTCAACCGAACCGGTCAGCTTTCCATCCTGCAGACCTGAAGCAGCTTCAAACACTGAGGACCGCCCCCTGGCTGGCGTTGGTGACCAGTCTTTGATAGCGGGCCAGCCACCCGCCAAGCTCGCGCGCGACGGGGCGAAAAGTTTTGCGCCGCTCCGCCAACTCGGCTTCGTCCACAAGAATGTCCATCTTGCGATTGGGAAAATCGATGCGGATCCGATCACCTTCGCGGATCAAGCCAATAGGGCCGCCCTCCGCCGCCTCAGGGGACACATGCCCAATGCACGCCCCGGCCGTGCCTCCGCTGAATCGCCCATCCGTGATGAGCGCAACCTTGTCGCCCAAACCCATCCCGACGATGTAACTGGTCGGGGACAACATCTCCTGCATGCCGGGCCCACCCCGCGGACCTTCATTGCGGATCACCACCGCGTCTCCCGCCTTGACCTTTCCCTGCAGGATGCCGGCGCAAGCCTCGTCCTGGCTTTCAAAAATCACGCACGGCCCCTCAAACACGAACCCCGGCCCGCAGTACTCCTTGAATCCTGCGCTGATACCGGCGGTTTTCACCACGCTGCCGTCAGGCGCCAGCTGCCCGTAGAGTATGGAGAGTCCGCCATCGGGCGTGTAGGCGGTTTCCTTTGTCCGGATGCAGTCCTCCGCCTTGAACAGAAAGGCTGAATCGTAGGGCATGAGCCCGGCAGGCTGCGCGGCCTTGATCTGCGCAGGCCGGTAGTCATGGTAGGCCTTCGCGATCGTCCAACCCCGCAAGCGCCCTGTCCGCAGCAAACACATCACAGTCTTTGCCCCGCTCTTCTCATAGCGCCACACGATGAGCACGGGTGATTGATTCAGTGTGCCCAGTTCGGCGCGCACCATGCCTTTGAACTCATCGAACTTCTCCTTCAACCCACGTTCGATCTCCGCCCGGCCCTTCCAAGAACGATTGTCATCCAACCGGAACTCCGCATCACCGGCAAAAAGACAAGCCGCCGTTTCGGCATCACTGGCGTTGAACGCCGCGGCCAGGCGCCAAAGGGTGATCGCGCGGGGATCAGCCGGAAAGACCAACATCGGCTTCGGGGCGAGATTGCCGCTGCTCGTGCGGGCCGCTGGGCCGAGTTTGTCCTCGGGATCCAACACCAGCGCGGAGGATCCGGATACCCGAACAGCTTTCGCCCAATCCGAACACTTCTCGGACCGGATATCCCATTCATCAATGTTCTCACCGAGCGTCTTCCCGGTCACCGTTTTGCAATCAAGGTTCAAGGCGCCCATCCGCTTCAGCTCGCCAAGAATGGTGTGAATCCCGCCGGCGCGGTGCACATCCTGAACGTGGTAGTCCGAGGAGGGCGACACCTTGCAAATATGTGGGACACGGCGCGAGATGTTGTCGATGCGGGCGATGTCGTAGGGAATCCCGGCCTCCCGGGCGATCGCCAGGGTGTGCAAAATCGTGTTGGTCGAACCTCCCATGGCAACGTCGAGCGCCAAGGCATTGTCAAAGGCCTCGATTGTGGCAATGTCACGCGGCTTGAGGTCCCTTTTCACCAGCTGGAGAATCGTCCGCGCGGCGCGATCGTACAGCGCTTCACGTTCCTTGGACACGGCGAGGATGGTTCCATTGCCCGGCAGCGCGATACCCAGCGCTTCGCACAGGCAGTTCATGGAATTGGCGGTGAACATGCCGGAACATGAGCCACAGGTCGGGCAGGCACTTTGCTCCAGTTGAAGCAACTGCTCTTCGCTGATCTGACCGGACTGCAGCTCTCCCACGCCCTTGAAGACAGAAATAAGATCCGACTTCCTGGCGGCGCCGTGCAGATGCAACGGGGTGTCCCCCTGCTGAACCTTCTCCGCAATCCCGGCGGCCATGGGCCCCCCGCTGACAAACACCGTTGGAATGTTCAAACGCATCGTGGCCATCAACAT
>JALOTU010000330.1 GCA_025457725.1 Verrucomicrobiota bacterium | reverse complement strand
ATTGCGCGAGTAGCTCAATTGGATAGAGCGTCGGCCTCCGGAGCCGAAGGTTGTGGGTTCGACCCCCGCCTCGCGTACCACGTCCCCCCTCAATTTCCATCCTGGTCCAACAGAGTCGTCACGGCAGATCACTCAACCCCACTTCTCCGTCCTCATCTGCGCCTTGGGAACCGACATCTCGGCGACCACGATGTTCTCCACCATCTCAACCAGCTCCGTCGGGCCGCAGGCATAAAAGACGGTCTTCTCCAGGTTCCCGACATGGGCGCGCACCCAGTCCGCGTCGATCCGACCCTTGCGCCCCGGCCAGGGATCATCCGCGGCAGCGCGGGTGCAGGTCACGTGGAACTCGAAGTTTGGATTCTGATCCGACAATTCATTGAACTCCTTGTTGAAAATGATGTCCTCCGGCGTGCGAACGCTGTAGAGGATGGTGATCCGGGTGCTCAACCCGCGCTTCGTGGCTTCGCGGACAAATCCGCGGAAGGGCGTGACCCCCGATCCGCCCGCCGCGCAAATCAGGTGCATCTCGGGCTCATACACCGGCAGAAACTTGCCCGCCGGAGGCAACACCATCAACCGGTGCCCCACCTTGATCCAATCCACCAGGCGCGTCCCCATCTTGCCGCTGCGCCGCACCGTGAACTCGTACGCCCCGCGGTCCAGCGCGCAGCTGGAGAGGGAGTAGGCGCGCTTGTAATCCGGCTCATCCGGCCAGTAAGCCGTGACAAATTGCCCGGTCTTGAACTCGGGATCATAGCCCTCCGGCCACTTGAGCTGGATCGTCTTGGAATCGGGCACTTCCAGGGTCACCGATTCCACCATCATCTCCACAGGTTCACGCGCCATAGATATCTCGTGCCGCCAGCTAAATCACCCCGGACTCCGTTGTCAAAACATGCTTTGAAAAAGCCAAGATCAGGTCAGCCACGACCCATGCCTCTGCCTTAGGATGGATCCGGATTTCCCCGGCTGAACCCGAACCGGGAAGCGGGCCGGACACCAAACCATGCACACCATCCTCGGCAAACAACGACTGAGCCCGAACGTGACGCGGATCGACGTGGCGGCGCCCCGCATCGCCGCCATCCGGCAGCCGGGCCAGTTCGTCATCGTGCATCGGACCGAGGGCGCTGAACGCATCCCGCTGACGATTGCCGACGCGGATCCGGAGACGGGTTCCATCACGCTGGTCATCCAGGCGGTGGGCAAAAGCACCCGGGAACTCGTGTCGCTCGATCCCGGCCAGGGCATCGAGGACATCGCCGGCCCACTGGGTCATCCCACCGAGATGATCGACTCCGGACGGGCCGTCTGCGTGGGCGGAGGGGTCGGCACGGCGGTCGTCCATCCCATCGCCCAGGGATTGAGCCGCCGCGGCGTCTCCGTCACCAGCATCATCGGCGGCCGTTCCAGGGAATGGATCATTTTCGAACCGGAACTCCGGCAACTGGGCGAGGTCATCGTCTGCACCGACGACGGCAGCTACGGCCGCAAAGGCTTCGTCACCGATGCCCTGAAGGAACAGCTGGAGGCGGGCGATGTGAAGATCGTCTATGCCGTTGGTCCGGTGCCCATGATGCGTGCCGTGGCCAAGCTCACCCGCCCTTTCGAGGTCCGGACGATCGTTTCGCTAAACCCGGTGATGATCGACGGCACCGGAATGTGCGGGGGGTGCCGGGTGTCGGTGGGTTCGGAAACCCGCTTCGCCTGCGTCGATGGTCCCGAGTTCGATGGTCACCAGGTGGACTTTGATGAACTGATGGACCGGCTGGGCACCTATCGGGAGTTCGAGCAACGGGCGGCGTGCGCCCCGTCCGAATGTCACTTGGGCCAGCCGACAAAGCCCGACACGGAACGTTGAGCCGGTTTGCTT
Source organism: Verrucomicrobiota bacterium (assembly GCA_025457725.1). GTDB lineage: Bacteria > Verrucomicrobiota > Verrucomicrobiia > Limisphaerales > DSYF01 > JALOTU01. The sequence goes on along the minus strand of JALOTU010000330.1, from coordinate 2,193 downwards.
CCAGACGGATACTGATCCATGCCTGACAAGATCACCACCAAACAGCGGCTGCAGATTGGACGGCAGAAGATGCCCGAGCAGGGTTCGCGCGAACGCGCGGTGAATTTTGCCGAGGTCAACCTGGGTTTCCCCGAGCAATTGGCGCTGCTGGAGGCCGATCGTTGCCTGCAATGCAAGGACCCGCGCTGCATCAAGGGCTGCCCGGTGAACGTCAACATTCCCCGCTTCATCGAGTTCCTCACCGCGGGCCAACTGGCCGAGGCCGCGCAATCGCTGCTCTGTGACAACGCGCTGCCCGCCGTGACGGGCCGGGTTTGTCCGCAGGAAACCCAATGCGAGGCCGAATGCATCCGGGGCAACAAAGGCATGCCGGTCGGCATCGGGTATCTGGAGCGCTATGTGGCCGATTGGGCGCGTCTGCACAAGGAGGCCGTCCCGCCGGTCAAGGCACCGCCGACCGGCAGATCGGTGGTCGTGATCGGTTCCGGCCCCTCGGGACTGACCGCCGCCGGAGAGCTGGTGCGGCGCGGCCATGCGGTGACCATCTACGAGGCGCTGCACAAACCCGGCGGTGTGCTGGTGTATGGCATCCCCGAATTCCGGCTGCCCAAGAAGATCGTGGAACAGGAAGTCCGTCGGCTCAAGGAGGCCGGGGTGAAAATCCAGTGCAACGTGATCGTGGGCCGCACCTACACGCTCCAGGAATTGCAGGCGGAGTTCGACGCGGTGTTCATCGCCAACGGAGCCGGGCTGCCGGTGTTCATGAATGTGCCGGGCGAAAATCTCAAGGGGGTCTACTCCGCGAATGAATACCTCACCCGCGTCAACCTGATGGCCGCATACCAGTCCGAGCAGGCCAACACTCCCGTGCTGCGCGCCCGCCGCGTCGCCGTGGTGGGCGGCGGCAATGTGGCCATGGATTCGGTCCGCACCGCCCGCCGACTGGGCGCCGAGCAGGCCATGATTGTCTATCGCCGCACCCGCGACGAAATGCCCGCCCGCACCGAGGAGATTCACCACGCCGCGGAAGAGGGGGTGCAATTCGAGGAACTGACCGCTCCGGTCGAGGTGATCGGAAACGACCAGCGCTGGGTCACGGGCCTGAAGTGCGTGCGCATGCGGCTGGGCGCGCCGGACGATTCCGGCCGCGCCAGCCCGGAGCCCGTCCCCGGTTCGGAATTCATTCTGCCCTGCGACGTGGTGGTGGTGGCCGTGGGCACCCGTCCCAACCCCCTCCTGACCGCAACCTGTCCTGAACTCCGGCTGAACGCGCGGGGCAACATCATCACCGACGAGAACGGCATGACGAACCTGCCCGGCGTCTTCGCCGGCGGCGACATCGTCCGCGGGGCCGCCACGGTAATCCTGGCCATGGGCGACGGGAAGAAGGTGGCGGGATCAATCGACCACTGGCTGACCCGGGAACAACCCACGCTTTAAGCCAACGATTGAATAGCAACCACGGATGGACACGGATTCACACGGATAAAATGTCTTTGCACGGGGCGGGGATTTGAGGAACCAGACGGTTTGCCAACCAGGGAGGCGGGAACGGATCCGTTGCTTGCCTTATCCGTGTGAATCCGTGTCCATCCGTGGTTAAGAAAACTCCGGCTGAATTGGTGGCTGAGCCTTAAGTATGCAGCAAGGAACAGGAGGAAGCAGAGGAAGCGGAGACTGGGCTGGAGCATTCAGTGAATCGGGATGAACCCAGTGAGTGCTCGGGTGGATTCTGAAGAGGCATTTTGATTTTGTCCCAAAGCTCTGCTCTCTCTGCTGCCTCCTGTTCAAATGCATAGATCCGGCTAAGCCGGCCCGGTGCGCACTTCCAGCGGCGGACTTTCTGATTCCTGAACTGCCGGAGCCGACCCGGCCTGGTCAACCGGCCGGGCCACTGGATCGATCAATCCGATTCGGCTGGCGAACTCCCCGGCCAACACCTCGTAGGCCGCGGCGCCGGCACTGTACTTGTCGTAGTAAATGATGGGTTTGCCGTGGCTGGGAGCTTCCGCCAACCGCGTGCTGCGCGGAATCAGCGTCTCAAACACGCGCTCCCCAAAATGTTCCTGCACCTCGCTCACCACCTGCTGGGAAAGACGGGTGCGGGCGTCATACATGGTCATCACCACGCCGGTCAGCTCGAGCTCCGGATTCACGCCGTTGTCGCGCAACTGCCCGAGCACGCGGTTCAGG
>JALOTU010000329.1 GCA_025457725.1 Verrucomicrobiota bacterium | reverse complement strand
ATGTTGACACCGATATACCAATGTGACTAGGTTGTGTTTAGATTTACATGGCTGAAGCAATACATACGATGCGGATGGTTTCAAAGCGGACTGGCTTGAGTCCGCATGTGATACGGGTATGGGAACGTCGGTATGGTGCGGTCAATCCAGCGCGGACTTCCACCAATCGCCGGGTGTATCACGAGGCGGATGTTGAGCGGTTGAAGTTGCTGCACCAGGCGACGCAGATTGGACATAGCATCGGCCAGGCGGTCACTCTTTCGAACGAGCGATTGAAGGAGCTCGTCAACGATGCCCCCCCTCCTCCTGCCGTGGGGGCTGGCGATCGGAACAGCAACCTTGGACCCAGCACTCACGTGGCGAGATGCCTGGCTGCTGTGAAGTCCATGGATGCGCAGGCGTTGAACCAGGAGCTGGAGTCTGCCGTGCTGGAACTGGGAACCCAGGGGCTGCTGACCCAGGTGGCCGCTCGGTTGGGGCAACAAGTCGGCGACCTCTGGCGTGCCGGGGAGATCACCGCAGCTCATGAGCATTTTCTCAGCGCGTCGCTTCGCAACTTCCTCGGGCGCCATTCACAGCAATTCTCCGCCTCGGCCCCTGCGCCCGCCATCATCATCGCCACGCCGAGCGGTCAGATTCACGAACTCGGAGCGGTACTTGTCGCCGCCGCCGCAAACAATCTTGGATGGAGAGCCATCTACCTGGGCACAAGCCTGCCCGCCGCTGAAATCGCCGGAGCTGCCCGGGAGCAACGGGTGCGAGCCGTGGCCCTGAGCATTGTGTATCCTGAGGACGACCCCGCGTTGCCAGGTCAACTCCGCCAGCTGAAGCAATACCTGCCGGAGAATATTGAGCTGATTGTCGGTGGCCGGGGCGCGCCCGCCTACGCGGCCACCCTGGTGGAAATCGGCGCACGCGTGGCCAACAAGCTGGAGGATCTGTTCCCGACTTTGGAGGGATTGAGAAAGACTGCGGGGCGGCGCTGAATCAAAGGCGCGTCTTGATCCCGCAGGCCCGCATGACACACCAGCCACGCAGGGCCTCAAACCACACGAACCCGCTGCTGACAAGCAGGATCGCACCGAGCCATCCGTTCTGTGTCAACGCATAGAGACCGCCCAGCAGGAGCAACGCCGCGACGATCGCACGAAAGATCCGTCCCCGGGTTTCAATGTTTCGCGCGAAGAATTTCGACATGGCAAATGCGTAGCACGCCCCGAGAAAATATCAAATCATGAGGACCTTTCGCTTTGAAGCCTGCCAACAGATTCCGCGTCCCCGGCCTGAGGTATTCGAGTTCTTTTCAAATGCCGCCAACCTGGAGGCGATCACGCCGCCCTGGTTGAGTTTTCACATTGAAACACCCTTGCCCATCGTCATGCGGACAGGCGCCTTGATCGATTACCGCCTCCGGGTTCACGGCATCCCGCTGCGCTGGCGCACACGCATCACGACCTGGAATCCTCCGCACCAGTTTGTCGACCAACAACTTCAGGGACCATACCGACTCTGGCACCATGAACACGTCTTCGAGGAGTCCGACGGCGGGACAATGATGCGGGACCGCGTCACCTATGCTGTCCTTGGTGGCCGCTTGATCAACCGACTGTTTGTTAGAAAGGATTTGGAAGCCATCTTCGCTTATCGAGCCCGCCGCATTGGGAATTGCCTACCAGCCGAGACCGCATCACCGGACCCCGGGAAATCCATCCAGCGACCCGGATACCGATCGGTACCCCACTCAAATCGAAACCCGCAGCCCGGCTAACCGGTGAACGCCCGTTCCACTCCTGCCGCGGATACGCTGATGGCTGGAGCGGACATTTTTATCAGACGGCGCCCTGCGCTGTGAATGATGTCTAGTTCGCAACCAACAGCATTGCCGGATCCGTATAGATATGGAGGTTGGCGGGAGTGACGCCGCCCCGGGTGGAAGAGCACCAGTGGTCGTTTGGGGCACCACATTGATTGGCCGCCTTGTACTGAGGACCTTCCCCGCCAAGGCAAAAACCCCGAAGGCGGCGATTGCCTTCAGGGTCGTTTTCTTGGCAAGTCGCAACAGGTCCCCCGCGCCCTTATACGCAGGTGACTGCAACCCTTGCTGATTATCGCCGCGCCTTGGGCAGCGCGTTCTTGCCGGCGTAAACCGCGTTCCGGCCGAGGATCTGCTCGATGCGCAACAGCTGGTTGTACTTCGCCAGACGATCCGAGCATCTGCTCGATGCGCAACAGCTGGTTGTACTTCGCCAGACGATCCGAGCGGCTGAGTGATCCGGTCTTGATCTGGCCGCAATTCGTCGCCACGGCGATGTCGGCAATGGTCGCATCCTCGGTTTCACCGGAGCGATGCGACAGCACGGCCGTATAGCCGTTGTTCTGCGCCAGCTCGACCGCGTCGAAGGTTTCCGTAAGCGACCCGATCTGGTTCACCTTTACCAGGATGGAGTTGGCAGTGCCGGTATCGATGCCCTTCTTGAGAAACTTGACGTTGGTTACAAACAGGTCGTCGCCCACGAGCTGAACCTTGTCGCCGATCTTCTCCGTGAGCAGTTTCCAGTTCTTCCAGTCATTCTGATCGCAGCCGTCCTCGATGCTTACGATGGGATACTTGGCGCAGAGCTTGGCGTAGAACCCGACGAGTTCCTCCCCGCTGATGGTCTTGCCGGTGCTCTTCTTGAAGGTGTAGGTGCCGTCGCCGTTGTAAAACTCGGAGCTGGCCACATCCAGCGCAAAGAAGATCTCCTGGCCCAGTTTGTAGCCGGCATTCTTCACGGCCAGCGACATGGAATCCATCGCATCTTCGACACTCTTCAGGTTTGGGGCAAACCCGCCCTCGTCGCCCACCGCCGTGCTCAGGCCGCGCTGCTTGAGCACCGATTTCAGCGAGTGGAACACCTCGGTGATGGCGCGCAAACCCTCGCTGAAGGTCGGCAGGCCATGCGGCATGATCATGAATTCCTGGAAATCAATCGGCGCATCGGAATGGGCCCCGCCATTGATCACGTTGGCCATCGGGACGGGCAGCACCTTGGCGTTGGTTCCGCCAAGATACTTGAACAGCGGCACGCCAACTTCCGCCGCCGCCGCCTTGGCGTTGGCCAGGGACACGGCGAGGATGGCGTTGGCGCCGAGCTTGGATTTGCCGGCCGTGCCGTCCAACTTCAGCATGATGCTGTCCACGCTCAACTGGTCGAGGGCGTCCTCACCCGCCAACGCGGGCAGGATCTTCGCTGTGATGTTCTTGACCGCCTTGGTGACGCCTTTGCCGAGGTAGCGGGTCTTGACGCCGTCGCGCAATTCGATGGCCTCATGCTCACCGGTGCTGGCGCCGGAGGGCACGGCCGCGCGACCGGCCGCCCCGCTCTCAAGGATGACGTCGGCTTCTACGGTGGGGTTTCCGCGCGAGTCGAGGACTTCGCGCGCCTGGATGTCGATGATGTTGCTCATGTGTGTTCGAGTTCAGAATCAAAAATCTCCCTTAGGAGGCGCTCAGGATAAGTTTTGCTCCTCCACAGTCAAGCGTTCCCCCGAAATCAGGTTGCCATCCCGGCCAAGCCTTGGACAATGGGCCCAGGTGAACCTCCTCGGCACCAACATGGTGAATGTCGCCTGGGTGGCGCTCGGCGGCGCGCTCGGAAGCGCGTTGCGCTTCATCGTCTCCGGACTGGTGGCCCATCATCTCGCCGACCCCTTGTCGCGGCTCTCAGGCAAATGGCTCAGCGTGGCCTTCCCCTGGGGCACGCTGACCGTCAACGTGACCGGGTCGCTGTTCATCGGAATGATGGCCGCACTCGTGTCTCCGGATGGGCGATGGCTGGTTTCGCCCGCCCTGCGCCAGTTCGTGATGCTGGGGGTGCTGGGTGGATTCACCACCTTCTCCTCGTTCAGTCTGCAGACCCTGGATCTCCTGCGCGATGGCGAATGGTTCATGGCGTCGGCCAACGTACTGCTTTCAGTCGCCGTCTGCCTGATCGCCGTATGGGCCGGCTTCACCCTCATCTCCACCCTCAACCGCTGACCGGATCATGGACCTCCCACAAGAAGCCGTTCTGCTGAGAATCCACCTGGGCGAATCCGACAGGTGGCAGCACCAACCTCTGTATGAAGCCATCGTGCTCAAGGCGCGCGAACTGCAACTGGCTGGCGCCACCGTGCTGCGTGGTCCGATGGGTTTCGGTCGTTCAAGCCGCCTGCACACCGCCAAAGTCTTGCGGCTCTCCGACGACCTCCCGCTGGTGATCGAAATTGTGGACGGCGAGGAGAAGATCAACAGCTTCCTTCCTGTTCTGGACGGCCTGATGCAGGGAGGACTGGTGACGATGGAAAAGGTGCGGGTCATCCGCTACAGGGAAAGCAAACCCCCGGCGTAGGACGCGGGCTCCCGCGAACCGTCATGTTCACTTGCCTTGGCCTCGTGGCGAAGTAAGGTGAGGTGCATCTCCAATGGAATCACATATGAGGATTGGACTCGGAATCTTATCGAAGCCTGCTCTGCTGGCATGTGCCTGCTTCCACCTGTCGGCGCTGGCCCAGTCGGACGATTGGAACGTGGCCGTGCTGGATCAGATCCTGGCCTCCACCCCCGCCGGTTCCACCGTGGCCCGGGTGGGCGACATGGAGCTGCTGGTCTCCGGCTTGGTCGCGTGGCGCAATGAGCTCGCGGGACTGCCCGCCCCGCGCAGCGCGTTCAGCGGCACGGCACCCCTCTGGACGGGTGGTAATGTCTACTACCAATTTCATCCATCAGTCTCGGCCCAAAATCAGCAGATGTTCGTGGACGCAGCGCGCGAATGGGAGACATTCGCCAACGTCCACTTCATCGCTCGCACCTCCCAGCCCAATTACATCCTGGTGGAAGAAGTGGCCGGACTCTCCGGGGGCCAGGCCACCGTGGGGATGGTCGGCGGCCAACAGGCCTTCAAGATCGGCCCCAATGCCTGGAGCCGATCGGTGCTGTGTCACGAGCTCGGCCACACCCTGGGCATGGTGCACGAGCACCAAAGGTCGGACCGCGATTCCTTTGTCACCATCCTCACCAACAACATCGCCTCGGGGCAGGAAGCCAACTTCGTCAAACTGCCGACCTCGCAGAATCTCGGCGCCTACGACTTCCTCTCCATCATGCATTATGCCAGGAACACTTTCTCGGTGAACCCCGCCACGCTCAACACCATCGAACCGCTTCCGGCCTACTCGCAATACCTTAACGTGCTCGGGGATGGCGATCCGATTCTCACCCCCTCCGATCGCGCCGGCATGGCCACGAAATACGGTGCGGGCCCGACGATCAGCGCAACGGTGACCAACACCATGGACGGGGGTCCCGGCAGTCTGCGCGCGGCCCTTTACTACGCCTTTGATCACCCCGGCACCACCGTCACCTTCAACATCCCCCTCAGCGATCCAAATTATGCAGGCGGGGTGTTCACCATTCGTCCCACCGATAATCTCCCGGGCTTGTCCCGCGCCACCACCGTCGACGGCAGCACCCAACCCGGCAACACCAACCCCAACGGACCGGAAATCGTGATCAATGGCGCGGCAGCCCAGACCGCCAGCGTGTTCGCGCACGGCCTGCACTTCCGGGGCACCAATTGCGCCGCCCACTCCCTCGTCATCAACGGATTTGAAGGCGATGGCGTATGGATGGACGGCACGAACACCACCGGCAACACACTGAGCGGCTGCTTTGTCGGCATCAATCCCTCCGGCTCGGCAGCCATACCCAACGGACTGCGCCCTGTGAACATCGACAACGGTGCCCGTGGAAACGTGATCGGTGGTACCACTGCCAGCACCCGCAACGTGATTTCCGGCGGGGGCTCCCAGGGCTGCTTGATACGCGACCCGGGCACAACCAACAACCAGGTGCTCGGCAATTACATCGGCTTGAA
>JALOTU010000328.1 GCA_025457725.1 Verrucomicrobiota bacterium | reverse complement strand
GATCCACGGGCAAGCCTGCGGCGGAGAGAGACTGCCAACTGGCCAATGCGTGTTTTCTGGATGGCGAGTTCAAGCCGGACCCAGGGCAGTGGAGTAGCAGAGGAACCAAACACCGAGGCCGCGCCAAAGGGCCCAACCATTTCGTTGTTGCCCATGTAGATGAGCCAGATGTCGCCCTGACCGCGCGCGGCGACGTCGCGCGCGATGGGCAGGATGACATGGGAGTTGATGGCAGTGATGCCGAGGTTCACCACTTCGAAATTCCGCCCCGGAAATTTCTCCCTAAGGAGCACCTCCAGAATGCGTGAGGGGCCGACCGAGGGCTCGGGATCACCCATGGCCGCAGACTCGCCCAGGATGAAGATGCGCTGCAAGCCGGCGGGTTTTTCCGCTTCGAGTTTGAAAGGCTCGGGCCGGCGGGCGAGCTCCGGCGGGAAGAAGCGGAGTATGAACCGGTTGTTGTAGACCAGGGATCTTTTGCCGGAGGCCTCTGGCTCCACCCTGAAGAATGCGACGTCGTTGCCATAGCCCGCAAGGCATAGGGACAACTCCAACAAGCCCAGCAGGAGAAATGGCAATGATGCCGCAGCCAAGACAAACAGCCATTTGCGTCGGCTCGACATCGGGACTGGTTTTGCCAACGACTCCGGGTGCACCGCTTCCGGTCGCCCCTCCTCGACTCCGGGTGCATCGCTTCCGGTCGCCCCCGCCCGTCCGGACCGGCTGCTGCCGGGTGAGTTCCTGTTACGCTTCAATCGCATCAAAGTAACAAGGCAAGGTCAGATTTGGCAAACACGACGGTTTTGCGGCTTGCGGCACCCGTCTTTGCGTGAAGTAGGGTTCGTCCCGTGAGACCACCCAAAAGGACCACGATCCGCCGTGCCTAGCTACGTTCCCATTCCGGCCATCGCCAAGGGCCAACCACGGGGCATGCGATTGAACCCTGACGTACTTCACTTTGAGTGGAAAAGGTTCAGCCAAGTGCGGGCATATCGGGAATACCACTGCATGGCCACACTGGACGTTGCATCCGGTCATTTCAGCGGCCGGAACTTCAGGGCCGCCTCGGTTCGCGAATGAACATGGAGCTTCTGGTAGATGTGCTTGAGGTGAAAGCGCACCGCCGCCACGGTCACGCTTAGTCGATCCGCAATTTCCTTGTTGGAGAATCCGTTGACGACCAGTTCCAGCACCTCCCGCTCGCGGCTGGTCAGCTTCTCCACTTCGGTCGTCGTCTCGGCCTGTTCGCGAAAGTAGCCGATGACTTTTCGGGCGATGGCTCCGCTCATTGCCCCGCTGCCCTGCTGCACCTCGCGCATCGCATTCACGACCTCCTCGGGCGACGAGCGTTTCAGCAGATAGCCGGAAGCGCCGGCGCGCAGGGCGCTGAAGATGCGGTCCGGATCCTCATACACGGTCACCATGATGGCCTTGACGTCCGGGAGCCGTTCTTTCAAGCGCGCCACGCATTCCACTCCCGACATGTTCGGCAGTTGAATGTCCATCAGCACCAACTCCGGTGCGTGTCCGGGCAGCACGTTCAACGCCTCCTCGGCGGAGGAGCAGGTGCAGACGCAGGTGAAATCGGACGACAGATTGATGATCGTCTCCAGGCCCTCGCGTGTCGTCTTGTTGTCCTCAACGATGGCGACCTTGGTCATAAGCCTTCTTTCTCCAGGGGCAGACGGAACTGGATGGTGGTGCCCGAGCCGGGTTGACTGGTGATTCGGCACTGACCGCCCAGTTTCTCCATGCGCTGCCGCATGTTCGTCAGGCCATCGCTGCCCGGCAACCCGGCTGTGGAATCAAACCCCCGGCCGTTGTCCGCGACGGTGATGTTCAGCCACCCGGCGGCGGCATTCAAGGCGATGAGCACCTCGGAGGCGCCGGAGTGTCGGATGGCGTTGTTGAGGGCCTCCTTGAACGCGAGGAAGGCGCCGTGCCGCAAACGCGAGTCCAGGGGGATCTCGGGGAACGACTCCGCCACCTGGAGCCGGCACGACATGCCCGCCAGGTTCAGGAGGCGCTGGGCGAACAGCGAGTAATAACTGGCCAGGGAATCCACGGTGTCATACTTCGGATTGATGGCCCAGACGATTTCATCCAGCGTGGTCACCAGGGAACGCGACACGCGCGAGATCTGCTCCAGGTAGTGTTCCTTGTTCTCGACGGGGAGGGGGGTGGTTCGGGCAAGGGAACTCAGCATGGTGACTTCGGTGAGCGTGGCGCCCAGTTCATCATGGAGATCCTGGGCCACACGTGTCCGCTCCTGCTCGATGAGTCGCTGTTGTTCGGCACGCTGACGCTCCTGGATCTGGGCCTCCAGCTGGATGCCGCGTTCCGCCACCTGCCGGCGCAGCACCGCCACCCAGCCGAACGCCGCCAGCGTCACGACCCCAAGCACGCCGGCAATGAGCAGCACCTTTCCGAAGGTCCACCAGGGGGGCGCTTTGACGACCACGACATCGGATGGTGAGCGCAGCAGGACACTGAAGCTTTTCGCTCTCCACTCTTCGCCCGCCTCCCAATCGCCGGGCACAACCCGGCAGATGCCTGTGACCTCCACGGTGCTGCGGTTCTCCAACTCGGCAAACGGATCCGGCCCCCCGGGATGGCTGAGGAGGGCCTGGAAGATGAAATCCCCGTCCTGCAGGATCAGATATCGGTCCACTCCGCTCGGGGCGCGATCCAGCAGCCTGGCCGAGATCCGGATCAGCATGGAGTTGAACACGCCCCGCAGCATGGCGTCCCGGGTTACCGACAGGGGGGCGGGTGGCTCTCCCGAGCTGATCTTGCGGTAGAGCGCATCCTGGAGGACCGGACTGTATTCACCCTGGCTGGCAAAGCCCAGCACCTCCACCCGGTCGCCGACGCTCAACGGTTCCTTCTGCTTGGTCTCCACCTGGAGCGCCTGCATGCCCTTTTGCAGGAAGAGCTCCCGGCCCGGTTCGAAGTACGTCACGATTCCCTCGACCTTGACCCGGTTGTTGTACGACTCACGTTGCGTGAACTGAAGCAGGCTGATCAAAGGCCGGGATTCCATCGCGAACGGTTCGGCCGGGGCGGGAACTTCGATCACCAGGTCGTCGGGCCGCGGCACCAGGAGCCGCACGGCGAACAGCTGGCGCTGGTGATTGAACAACGTTGAGCAGACCCCCCGCACCCGGATCGTGCTGTTCACCAGATCGGCGAGCGATTCCACCGGCAGCTTTGGCGCGTACACCGGAAGCCGTCCGCCGCCGGTGACGATCTCGATCAGGTAATACCCCGTCGGCTCGTCCATCTCGACTGATCGCACGATGCCGGATATCTCGACAAACTGGCTGTCCTCGTGGCCGCTGGCCAGTTGTTGAAAGGTGACCGGCTTGGGGTTCGGCAGCGTTGCTTCCCCGGTGATCAGGACCTGTTTGGGGTCGATGGCCGGGGCATATTCGCCGGGGCTGGTCACCCCGATCACCTCCACCTGCTGCCCCGGGACCAGCGGCGGAATGTTGGTGGACAGGTTGAGGTAGATGCCCGCGGTCTCATCCTGGATGTAACGGCCGTACAGCGCTTCGTCAAAGAAAGTCACCACCCCGCGCAGCCGGACAGGCACTTGCCCTTCCGCCTGTTCGACGGTGAGGAGGCGGACGCTCTCCGCCGTGCGCAATTCCCTCGTGGAGAGTTGCACCGCAACGGCCAGGGGCTGGG
>JALOTU010000327.1 GCA_025457725.1 Verrucomicrobiota bacterium | reverse complement strand
ATCGGGTGGGGCGCCGCTGCGTCGGCGCGTGACTGCGCGGCTGCGCGGCCCCACCGAAAGGAAATTGTGGCCACAGTCTTGGTCATGGCGCCTGCCTACCCCTGCGTGCCCAGCAGGTCATTCGTGGGCCGGATGCGCAGTCCGTGCAGAAAGTGCCGGGAATTGGGGTCGGCTAGGAGCGCGCGCACAATGCGCAGCAGTTCCGGGATATCGAGCGGCTTTTCCATGAACGCGTTGACACCCAGGTCCGCGGCGCGATTCGCCTGGTCCGGGCGGGCGGTGATGATCATGACCGGAACCGCCGGGTAGAGCTGGGCCAGGATTGCAAACGTCTGCCAGCCCGTGATGTCCGGCATGTTCACGTCCAGCAGGATCAAATCGGGGGGACGATCGAGGAAATCCCGCACGGCGCCGCGTCCATCGTCCGCGAGATGCACCTGGTAGTGTTCCAAGGCCAGCACTTCACCCAGGGATTCACGCACGGTTGCATCGTCATCGACCACGAGTATCCGGGCGGACGAAGGGTGCCGTCGGGAGGTCTTGGTCTCGGGGCCACCGGGTGGATCGGTTGCGGCGCCGTGCTTGGCGGCGTAGAGCCGCGACTTTTCAGAGCTCGGGTTTCCTGGGTCCATGGTCATCACGTATCGGCTGCACAAGGCTGCCCCGGGTGTTAAGCCACGATTGTGCCATGGGTTTTCGAACGCGAGCGAGGCTCAGGTCGCCTGAGTGGCAGTCGGTTGGGCGGGTGGCGTCGTCAGCGGGGCGGGCGATTGGGTCAACGAATTGCCACCGGAGGGAACAATGGCTGACCAGCCGGATGGGGTCAGACGTCCTTTTCCGGGCCGGCTTCGGCGGAGTCGGGATGCAGCCCCAGGTGCTTGAGTTTTTCGCGCAGGGTGAAACGCGACAGTCCCAGCCAGCGTGCGGCTCTTGCCTGATTGCCTGCGGCCAGCGTGATGGCCTGCGTCAGGAGTTCGCGTTCGGCCTCGGCCAGCATGCGGGCGTGAGCGTCCTGGGGTCCGCCCGATTGCGCCTGCGCCAGCAGCTCCCCCGCGAAGGCGCTGAAGGACTTGCCCGGCAAGGCGGATTCTGTGTTGCGGGCCGCGAGGGTTTCCCGAACCGCATCGGCGTTGATGGACAATCCCCGCGCGTCCAGCAACAGGCGGCGGGTGATGTTCTCCAGCTCGCGAACGTTGCCCGGCCACGCGTCCGCCTGCAGTCCGGCCATGGCGTCGGCGGAGATGGTCGGGCTCGCCACGCCGAAGTCGGCGGCGTACTTGCGGAGAAAGTGGCGCACCAGCAGGGGAATGTCCTCGCGCCGTTCCCGCAGGGGTGGAAGCTGGAGGGTCACGACGTTCAGGCGATGGAAGAGATCCTCGCGGAACTTATCCTCCCGGATCATCGTTTCCAGACTGCGGTGTGTGGCCGCGATGACGCGCACGTCCACGCTGATGACTTCCGTTCCGCCCACGCGCTGGAAGGTCTGTTGTTGCAGCACGCGCAGGAGTTTGACCTGGGTCTGGGGCGGCAGATCCCCGATCTCGTCCAGAAACAGGGTGCCCTGGTCGGCCTGCTCAAAGCGGCCGATGCGACGTCGGTCCGCCCCGGTGAACGCGCCGCGTTCATGGCCGAACAGTTCACTCTCCAGCAGGTTTTCCGGGACGGCGGCGCAGTTGATGGCGATGAAAGCCGCCCGGGCGCGCGGGCTGTGCTGATAGATGGCGCGGGCGATCAGCTCCTTGCCGGTTCCGGTTTCCCCCCGGATCAGCACGGTGACCGGCTTGGCGGCGACACGCCCGATTTCCTTGCAAACGGCCTGCATTGCCCGGCTGGTGCCGACCAGGGCGGTTCCGCTTTCGACCGGGGCGTCGGGCAGGGTGACGGGATCGCGCATGAGGCGCCCGGCCTCCACGGCCCGCCTGAGGACGCTGAGGAGCTCCGGCATCTCGAAGGGTTTTTGCAGGTAATCGTAAGCGCCGAGCTTGGTGGCTTCGATGGCGGTCTCGATGGTGCCGTGCGCGGTCATCAGCACGACGGGCAGGCGCGGCTGGCTGTCGTGAAGTTGTTTCACGAGGTCCAGGCCGCCGATTCCCGGCAGGCGCAAGTCCGTCAGGACCACGTCACACGGCTCGCCGCCCGCCTTGCGCATGCCCTCGTCGCCACGATGGCAGACGGTGACCTTGAAGCCGTCCTCCTGGAGCACGTCACACAGGCTGGTGGCCAGCCGGGTGTCGTCTTCGATGAGCAGGACGTGTGCGGTGCTGGCCATGGATGGAGGTTATCGCAGCGGGTTCAGCCCGATTCCAAGGCGCAGCGATGTTCCCTTGCGAATTCTGGTCCTGGCGCCGGGAGCGCCTGCGACATTCGGTGGCGTCCACCGGGTACGGCGCGGTCGCCGGGCAACGATCGGGGAACCCGGGGCGAGCGCACTTGCCGCCGGAAGGGCTCTTCGCGCTGGAGTTGGCACTTCAGGAAGATTGCTTGATTTCGCGCGGCAGGACAACGCCGAAAGTGGTGCCGTGGCCGGGCCAGGTTTGATACTGGAGCAGGCCGCCGTGCCGTTCAACGATGCGGGCGGCGATGGGCAGTCCGAGTCCCGTGCCGCTTTCCTTGGTGCTGAAGAACGGGTCGAACAGGCGCTTCTCGACATCGGGCGGGATGCCTGCGCCCGTGTCGGTCACTTCCAGGATCACCGTGTCGATCTCGCGTCCTCCCAGCGGTGTGAGCGCGGCGCGGGTGCCGAGCGTCACCGTGCCTGAGCCGTCGATGGCGTCCGCGGCGTTGCGAACCAGGTTGATGAGCACCTGCTTCAAGTGCCCGCTGTCCGCCCGGATGAGCAGCTCCGGGCCGGACGTGACCACCAGTTGGACCGCGCGACCTTCCAGGTTCGGGGACATCAGCCCCTGCACTTCCTTGAGCATCGTCTGGGCGTCGAGGGTTTCCAGCTGGGGATCCGAAGGCCGGGCAAAGCTCAGCACGTCCTGCACGATGCGTTCGAGGCGGGAAATCTCGGCGCTGATGATGTCCGTGTCTCGTTTCGCGGCGGGCACGGTTTGGAGGTGCTTGTCCAGGGTGTAGAGTCGCGCTTTGAGGGATGTGAGTGGATTGCGAATTTCGTGGGCGATGCCGGCGGCCAGGGTGCCGAGCGTGGCGAGTTTCTCCTGCCGCTCCAGCAGGTTCTGGCTCTGGACCAGCTTGGTCCGCAGCGGGGCGATGAGATCGCGGTAGCTCACCCAGCCCATGGCGGCCACCAGGGCCAGGAGCAGCACGACGCTGGCGATGAGGATGCTGCGGATGGCGGCGAGGGAGGCGTTGGCGTCGGCAATGAAGCCCTCTTCCGCAACGCGATGGGCCTCGGCCAGCCGGCGCGTCAGCTCCAGCATCCGACGGGCCTGGGCGTCAAAGGCCTCGAGCTGGGCCAGCTGCCCGGATTTCACCAGTGCCGGCTGAGCGTTGGAATAGACGGCCCGGGCCGAGTGGAGGTAATCCTCGTAAGCCCGGTTCAATTCCGCGAACACCTGGCGCTCGCTTTCAGTTCTCAGCAACACCTGTGCGTTCTCCCCGGGCGCCCGGCCATCCATCCAACGATCCAGATCGCCGCTGGCTTTGTCGAATTGCGCCCACTGGCCGCTGGCTTTGTCGAATTGCGCCCACTGCCGGGGATCTCTCACCAGCGTGTATTGGAGCATGGTGTCGTTCAGGTTCAACAAATCGCCCTGCACCTTCCCCGCGAGGCGGAAGCTCTCCAGCTGGGAACCGGTGAGCGTGCGTTCCAGTCGTTGCACCCGATGCCAGGCGCTGGAAACGCCGAGAATGGTTGCGCCGGCCACGACCAGGAGCGCGACGATCAGCATCCAGAGACGTATGCTAAATGGAGATTTCATGAGCGGGCGCGGGCGAGCCGCGCAACTCCCTTTGTTGGCTGACTCTGCAAGGGCCATGCCGGGAAGGGTGACAGCGGGGCAGGGTGGACGCACCTGCAAAATCATCCCTGCCCGATGCGGACCGAGTCCGGGCGCCGTCCCCCCGTGGATCAATCGCTTATCGCCAGCCGGGTAAGTCGCTTATCTTCGCGTTCCCCGATTCCTCCGCGTTCTCGCAGGCATCCCCGGTGAATCCACCCAGAAGCCTCGTGGCATGGCTGATGCAAAATGCTCCGGCAAGCACCCGCAACCGGGTCACCCAAGAATATGAAAGCGATACCACGCACTCCAAACCCAATGGCTACCCACCGGTCCGGAGAGGACCGCCGCAAGGTTCATGATGCCGCGGCTGCGCGTCATGCCACCCGCAAGGAGGCGGGGGATGGGAGCCGGGGGGTACGGTCCGAGGTCGAGCGCGCCGAACACGCGGTGGCCCGCCAACTCCGCACGCTCTTCCAGCCTGACGTTCCCATTTCCAGCCTCCCGCTGCCCTTTGCCGGGCCGCCATCGGAGACGCCCGTCCACCGGCGCAAGCGCATCCTCATCACCGATGACGATGCGGTGGTCCGCGGCAGTCTGGCCGCGGTGCTCGAATCCGAGGGGTTCGTGGTGGACGAGGCGCAGAATGGCATCGAAGCCGTCACCCGCGCGATTGAACACGCGCCCGATTTGGTCCTGCTGGACCTCAACATGCCGCACTGGGACGGATGGACGGCCTTCAGCCAGCTTGATCGCGTCACCCCCCTGCTGCCGGTCATTGTCATCACCGCGCGACCGAATCAGTATCCCAAAGCCGTGCAACTGGGCGTGGACGCCTTCATGGAAAAGCCGCTGAATCTGCCGGTGCTGGTCCATGCCATCAAGACGTTGACGGACGAGGACCAGGGCCGCCACGTGCGCCGCATCACCAACCGCGCATTTGTCACCCATTTGCTGGGCGGCGACGGATCTTCCAGGTAAGACCCAGGGCTGGGAAGGGTGAAGCCGGTGTGCTCCCAGGGGCTCCGTCGTCCTGGTGGCCACCATCGCTAGATGAACAATTGTTCATCTTCGATTCATGTTGCGGTCACACATTCGTGCTGAGATGAATTGGATCGGCAGCACTCCTCCGGAAGGGCCTGCCCTCGGTCGCCAAACAAACAACTGCAGAGATCAAAGAAAAGCCCATGAAACTCACACCCCTCATGACCGCGCTCGTGGTGGGCGGCTTCGTTGGTAGCGCCGCGTTCAGCGCGGTCGCCGAAGAACACATCAAGGAAGAGAAGACGGAAAGCGCCAAGCTTCAAGCTCAGGCCAAGATCACCAGGGCGGACGCTGAGAAGATAGCCCTGGCCAAAGCCCCGGGTGGAACCGTCAAGGGGGCCGAGCTGGAAAACGAGGACGGCAAGCTGGTCTGGTCCTTCGACATCGTGACCCCTGGGACCAAAGACATCACCGAGGTGCTGGTGGATGCACAAACCGGTGCGGTCGTTTCCGTGGAGAAGGAATCACCCGAACACGAGGCGAAGGAAAAGACCGAGGAGAAGCACAAGGAGCATCAGGACACGGACGACGACAAAGAATAGCATTCTGCCCGGGCACGGCACGCCATGCGATCTGCGATTCTGACAGCACTGGCCTTGTTCGTCGGCGCTCTGACGGCCGGCGTG
>JALOTU010000326.1 GCA_025457725.1 Verrucomicrobiota bacterium | reverse complement strand
CCCCGAGGGCCGGGCCTACGGGGAGTTGGTGGAGTGGTGGGCGGCTCAATATGCGGGTGCGCCACGCACGCCCGAACTTCCCCTGGAGCGGTTCAGGAAAGCGCCCCAGGCGGAGCCGTCGGACGGGTTCATCTGGTGGGGGTTGGAACCCGGGCTCGCGGCGCGATTGGACCGGCTGGGCCGGTCGGTGGGGGTGACGTATTATGGCATCCGGCTTGCCGGTTTTGTGGCGCTGCTGGCCGAGTTGAACCGACAGCCGGATGTGGTGTTGGGCGCCTATGTGACGAATCGGACCCGCGTGGAATCCCAGTCCATGTTCGGATTCTTTGCCAACCTGGCCGTGCTCCGCATGGCATTCGATCCGGCGTTGACATTTCGAGTCTGGGCCCGCGTGGCTCAGGAAGCCATTGCCGAGGTTCAGGCGCGGGGCGAGATCCCGTACGAACACCTGGCCGAGGAACTCCGCCGTCGGGGAGTCAACCCGCCTGCGCTGAATGCCATTTTCGCTGTCTCGGACTACGCCGGGCCCGTGCGGTTGGGCAACGTGGAGATGACCTTGCTGGACCGGCGCATGGAGGTGATGCCATGGGGGTTCTGCCTGGCATTTGACCGGCACCAGGAAGCGACCCATTGCCGGGTGATGTTCGATGCTGCGAGGTATCATCCGGCCCGGGTACGTCGGTTCATCGACCAATACATCCGGCTGCTGGACGTGGTTTCAGCGCGGCCGGATGAGCCCATGGCCGGCCTGCTTGGGATCACGGGTCGGGGCAGCTGGTGGTCGCGACTGCTGCGCCGGTGAACTGCGAGCGACGCCTCCGGAGGCGCTCAGGGTTCATCGCGGAACTGGAGGTCGTAGAGATGCCGGTAGGTGCCGCCCCTGGCGAGGAGTTCGCGGTGGGTGCCCTGTTCAACGATCCGACCCTCGGACAGCACGACGATCAGATCGGCGTTCTGAACGGTGGACAGGCGATGGGCGATGCAGATGGTCGTCCGATTTTTCATCAGACCGTCCAGAGCCGCCTGCACCATGCGTTCCGATTCCGTATCCAGGGCGCTGGTGGCTTCATCGAGCACCAGGATGGGGGCATTGCGCAGGATGGCTCGCGCGATGGCGATGCGCTGCTGCTGGCCGCCGGAAAGTTGTGATCCGCGTTCCCCGATGACGCAGTCGTAGCCCCCGGGTTTTTCCATGGTGAACCGATGGGCATTGGCGTGCTTGGCGGCGTTGACCACTTCCTCCTCGGTGGCTCCAGGTCTGCCCAGGAGAATATTGTTGCGGATGGAATCATTGAACAGGATCACATCCTGGGTGACCACGGCGATCTGGCTGCGGAGGTCTCTCGAACGGGTATCCCGGATGTCGGTGTCGCCAATGCGGATTGCGCCGGATTTGGGGTCATAGAACCGCAGCAGCAGGTTGGCGAGGGTGGTCTTTCCGGAGCCGCTGCTGCCGACGAGCGCCACCATCTTGCCGGGCGGCACGGTGAGGGTGACATCGTGCAGCGCGCCCTTTTCGCCGTAGGCGAAGGAGACGTGATCAAAATGAATCGGGGCATTCTCCGCGCGCAGCGGCTTCGGGCTGGCGGGTTCCGGGATATCCGAGCGCGTGTCCAGCAGGTTGAACACGAGGCCGCCGCCCACGGCCGCCCGGTCCAGGTTGTTGCGCAGGCGCAGCAGCTCCTTGATGGGTTTGTACATGCTGAAGATGGCGCCGGAGAAGAGGATGAGGTCGCCCGGGGTCGGTTCCGAGGAGAAGACCGTCAGGTAGAACAGGAACAGGGCCACGCCGACGGCGGCGATGACCTCCATGATGGGCCCCGGCAGTTCGCAGGCGCGGGTTGCGCGCATGTTGAAGCCCATGGCCTTGCGGGCCGCCTCGTCGAACTCGTCCCACACCCGTTGCTCGAGGTTGTAAGCCTTGATCACGCGGTAACCGGTCAACGATTCATGGATG
Source organism: Verrucomicrobiota bacterium (assembly GCA_025457725.1). Classification (GTDB taxonomy): domain Bacteria; phylum Verrucomicrobiota; class Verrucomicrobiia; order Limisphaerales; family DSYF01; genus JALOTU01. Next base: position 1,770 of record JALOTU010000326.1, on the reverse strand, counting down.
ACCTTGTTCTGCAACATGGCCTGGGCCATCAGATCCTCGCTGGATTTCCTCAATTTGCGGGCATAGATCACGAAAGGGAGCAGTGCCAGCGGCATGGTGGACAAGGCGATCAGCGTGAGTTTTGGTTGCTGGGAAAGCAGCAGCGCCAGGAGGCTCACGATGGTGATGGGTTCCTTGACGAGTGTCACCAGGGCGGTGCTGGCGATGCTCTGGATCTGGCTGGTTTGGCCGATGGACAGCAGCAGGCCGCCGATGCTGGTCCGGCTGAAGAAACTGGCGGGCAGCGAGAGCACATGTGCGAACAGCTGGGTTTGCAGATCCTTCCCCACCCGCAGTGAGACCCAGGTGGTCATGTAGGCGTTCAGGTAGGTCAGGAATCCGCGGATGAACATGGCGCCCGGGATGAGGAAGACGATGAAGACCGTGGCCCAGCTCATGGGTGTGGCCCGCACCGCATCCTGCTGCTGCATCAGCCATTCGATGGCGGGGCGCAGGCTCGACAGGAACTCCGGCACCTTGTCGAGCCGTTCCTGGATCCATCCCGCCTGTGGTTTGGTGAAGATGGTGTCGATGACCACCTTGATGCTGCCCAGCATCAGGGCGTTGGAGGCGCCCGCGAGAAAGCCGGCCGCCAGGCCCAGTCCCAGTCGGAAGCGGTAGGGCCTGGCGTAAACGAGGACTCGACGAAAGCATTGGAGTGCTGTCACCGCGCCAGATTGCTTGGGATGATGTGAGGAGCGCGAGGCATTTTTGGTTGTTGGGGGTCATGTTTTGGGAGGCCGGGGCAATGGCGCGCCTCAGGGCCAACGCATCAGTTGAGTCCGTGTTGTCTGGGTAGCGCCGGTTTCCAACCGGCTTGGGGATGGGGTGGCATGCAGGTGGGTTCAATTGGCCGGCTGGAAAGCCGGCGATACTTCCGGATGAAGACGGCGTCCGCCCTGGTGCGCCCTTGACGAGCGGTTGGCGCCGCGGGTAACTGTTGGCCATGTCGCCTCCCGTCACCTACGCCATCCCTCAATTGGTGGAGGATCCTTCCCTCTGCCAGTTCTATCATCGCATGGAGATTCCCGGGGTGGGGGAGGTGGGAGGGGAATGGGATTTGAGGCAGACCATTGATTCGTATCTGGGCGAGTATGATTTTACCGGGCAACGGGTGTTGGATGTGGGCGCCGCCACCGGATTCCTCACTTTTGAGATCGAGCGGCGGGGAGCGCGTGAGGTGGTTTCCTTCGACATGGAGGATGGTGCGCAATGGGACATTGTTCCGCATGCGTTGGCGCGCGGTGATGCGGGCGCCTTTCTCGAGCAGGTGCAGCGGGGTCACAAGCGGTTGAAGAACGCCTACTGGTTTGCCCATTCCCGTCTGGGTTCCAGGGCGCGGGCCTACTACGGTGACATCTACCGGATGCCGGCGAACCTGGGACCGTTTGATGTGGCGGTCATGGGCATGATTCTTGGGCATCTGCGCGATCCCCTCCATGCGATTGCCAACGTGGCCGCGCTCTGCTCCTCCCACCTGATCCTCACCAACCAGGCGCTTTACGCCAAGGACCCGCTGGCCTATCTCATGCCGAGTCGCGAGAACAAGGAACGGCTGGCTTGGTGGGCCCTTTCCGACGCCTGCCTCAAACAAATGCTCCGCATCCTTGGTTTTGAGGTGGTGAAGGTGGTCAAGTCCATGCCCAGGTGTCTGGTGAAGGGGCGGGAAGGGCAGGAGGAATGCATGTCCCTGGTCGCCAGACGGGTGGTGCCGGAGCCGGCCTGATATGC
>JALOTU010000023.1 GCA_025457725.1 Verrucomicrobiota bacterium | reverse complement strand
TGGGGATGCTGCTGGCTCTTGCGCATGTGGCGTTTGATCGTTCTGACTCCTTCCACAAACACACGTTGCTTTGCAATTGCGACATTGATGATCTTGCCCCGCTTGCCCTTCTCCGCGCCGGCAATGACCACCACCTCGTCGCCCTTCTTGACGTGAAACTTTGTCATAAAACTTTTAGATTACTTCCGGTGCCAGCGATATGATCTTCATGAACTTCTTGTCACGAAGCTCGCGCGCCACCGGCCCAAAGATGCGTGTGCCTTTGGGGTTCAGATCCTCATCAATGATCACACAGGCATTGTGGTCGAAGCGCAGGCACGAGCCGTCCGTGCGCCTGATGGCCTCCCGCGTCCGCACGATCACCGCGTTGCACACCGCGCCCTTTTTAATCTGCCCATCCGGCGTGGCATCCTTGATGTGCACCTTGATCACGTCGCCCACCCGCGCGTAACGCTGGTTGCGGCCCAATACACCGATCGCCCAGGCCACCTTGGCCCCCGTGTTGTCGGCGACATCCAAATGAGATCGAATCTGTAGCATACTTCCTCGGCAATCAGTTGGCTGGCTGTTTGGCGGGTTCCACCACCTGTATCAGCCGCCAGCGTTTGGTTTTGGACATCGGACGCGTTTCCTGGATGCGCACCTGGTCACCCACCTTGGCCTCCCCTTTTTCATCGTGCGCATAAAACTTCTCAAAGCCCGATACCACCTTGCGGAAGCGCGGATGCGCGAAGCGGCGCTCCACACTCACCACGATGGTCTTGGCCATCTTGTTGGACACAACTTCTCCCGTCCGCTCTTTGCGGTGTCCGCGCTTCGCGACCTTGCTCTCAGTGGTCTCAGTCATAATCAAACTTGGGCTGCCTTGGTCCGCAAAGCCGAAATACGGGTTTCCACCCGGGCGATGTCCCGTCGGAGTGTCCGCAACCGGGCGGGCTTCTCCAATTGGGCGCTGGCCTTTTGCAGGTGAAGATTAAACAGGTCTTGGCGCAGGTCGCGGCTTTTGGCGCGGAGCTCTGCGGCCGTCAAATCCTTGATCTCCGAAGATTTCATCAGTTGCAAAAATTGAGGTTAATGACGTGACACAAATCTTGTGCGGATTGGCAGTTTGGTGGCTGCCAATCTCAGCGACTCGCGCGCAACCACCTCGGGCACTCCGTCAACCTCGAACAGCATGGTGGCCGGCCGCACCACCGCTACCCAGCCTTCCAACGGACCCTTGCCCTTGCCCATTCGGGTTTCGAGGGGTTTCTTGGTGTAGGACTTTTGCGGGAAGATGCGGATCCACATCTTGCCATGTCGCTTCATGGTGCGCGTGATCGCGACCCGGGCGGCCTCGATCTGCTTGCTCGTCATCCAGCACCGCTCCAAAGCCTGCAACCCATATTCCCCAAAGGACACCTGGTTGCAGGACATGGCAGTCCCAGCCCGGTTGCCCCGGTGCATTTTGCGATACTTGACTCTCTCGGGCATTAAAGCCATGACGTATATTCCTTCCTATCAGTTGGCAGTTGCGGGATCGGGTGATACGGACTGGGCTCCCTTGCCGGAGGGTTGGTTTTCACCCTTGCAAACCCAGCACTTGATTCCCAGCTTTCCGTAGATGGTGCTGGCCTCGGCGAAGCCGTAGTCAATTTCGGCACGCAAGGTGTGCAGGGGAACGGAACCCCAATGGTACTGCTCCACCCGGCCCAATTCCGCGCCTCCAAGTCTACCGGCGCAACGAATCTTGATTCCCTTGGCCCCGAAGTCCTTGGCAATCTGAAGCGCCTTCTTCATGGCGCGACGGAACGATACGCGCCTCTCGAGCTGGAGGGCCACCCCCTCGGCAACGAGTTGGGCGTCAATTTCGGGCTGCTTGACCTCGACGATGTCCACGTAAACCTCCTTGCCCGTCATCTTGCTGAGGTCTTCCTTGATCTTGTCGATTTCGGCGCCTTTGCGTCCGATCACGACTCCGGGACGCGCGGTCATGATGGTGATGCGGCAACGGTTTGTGGCGCGCTCGATCAACACCCTCGGGACGGACGCCGTCTCCAGACGCTTCTTCAAGAGCTCCCGAATCTGCCGGTCTTCACTCAGCAGCGCACCGAATTCCTTTTTGCCAGCATACCATTTGGACCGCCAGTCCTTGGTGACTGCGACACGCAACCCGATTGGATTAGTTTTTTGGCCCATAATTACTGATCGGACAGAGTGATTCGAACATGGCAGCGCCGCTTGAGGACAGGTCCTGCGGATCCGCGGGCTTTCGGGGAGAACCGTTTGAGTGTGGTCGCCGTTCCCGCCACCGCTTCCTTGATGGTCAGCGATTCCGGACGGGCACCGTTATTGTTTTCCGCGTTGGCAATGGCGGAACGCAGGGTCTTCTCGACGAAGCGCGCCCCTTTGCGGGGCACGACCGCGAGGACAGCAGCCGCCTGTAAGGCCGGCATTCCGTGAATCTGTCGCACCACTTCCCTCATTTTTTGGGCGGACATCGGAATGTTTTTGGTGATCGCCTTGACTTCCATGCTATTTGGCCTCCGCTTTCGCCGTGTGGGATCCATGCTTCCGGAATGTCCGGGTCGGGGAGAACTCGCCCAACCGATGCCCCACCATGTTCTCCGTCACAAAAACCGGGTTGAACACCTTGCCATTGTGAACATTGAAGGTCAGCCCCACAAAATCCGGCGTGATCATCGATCGACGTGACCAGGTTTTGATCGGCGCCTTGGAATTGGTTCCTTTCGCCTTCTGGATCTTGTCCATCAGGCTGAAATCTACAAACGGACCTTTTTTGATTGAGCGTCCCATGAGTCTACTTGTTTTTCACAGGGCGGCCGTCACGGCGCACCAGGATGAATTTGTTCGAACCCTTTTTCTTGTGCCGGGTTTTATAGCCCTTGGCGAGCAGGCCCCAAGGCGACGTAAGCTGCTGCCATCCACCGCCCCCTTTTGATTTGCCGGCGCCACCACCGTTGGGATGATCAACCGGATTCCGCGCGACACCACGGGTGATCGGCCTTCTGCCCAGATGGCGGGATCGGCCCGCCTTGCCAAGCACACGCTTTTCATGTTCGGAATTTCCCACTGCGCCCACTGTGGCGTAACATTCCTCATTCACCCGCCGAATCTCGCCCGACGGCAGGCGGATCTGCGCGTAGCCTTGGTCGCATGACATCAAGGTGGCGGCCCCCCCTGCGGATCGGACCATCTGGGATCCACGTCCGGGAACCAGTTCAATATTGTGCACTTCCAAGCCAACAGGAATCTGCTTGAGCGGAAGCCAGTTGCCCATTTCCGGCGCCGCAGCAGGTCCGCCCATGAGCTTGCTTCCTATGATCACACCCTTGGGCGCCAGAATGTAGCGCTTTTCCCCGTCAGTGTATTCGAGCAGTGCCAGTCGGGCTGAGCGACCAGGATCATACTCAATGGCGACCACCACCGCTTCGATGCCGTGCTTCTCACGCTTGAAATCCACATGGCGGATTCGCTGCTTGTGCCCTCCACCGATCCCTCGCGCCGTGAGCCGTCCGTAGGCGTTGCGGCCACCCGTTTTCTTGCGGGTGCTTGTCAGCTTCTTTTCCGGCTTCTTCTTGGTGATGTCGCTGAAGTCGGCCACGGTGAGATAGCGCAACGACGGCGTCAACGGTCTGAATGTCTTTACTGGCATAAGTCAGTATCCAAAAAAATTCACAATTTGCAGCTTGAGGGTCGGAACCATCATTCCCCGGCCTGCTGGCCTGCGGTTATCGGTTCCGCGATGATTGCTGCTCCGCGCCCGGAAACAGGCGAAACGGAGAACGGATAATACAGGTCCTCAAGGTGACTGCAATAGGAAATTTGCAGTTAATTTTCGTCCTGACGGATCAGGTCAAAACAATCTTCTCGCCCTCTTTGAGCGTCACCACCGCCTTTTTCCAGTCGGGCGATTTGCCCGCCTGATGGGTGCGCTGGCGCCGGGCTTTCCCATGGACATTCATGGTATTCACACTGGAGACCTTCACTTTGAAGAGCTCCTGCACCGCCTGGCGGATTTGCATCTTTGTGGCCCGGCGATCCGCCACCACGGTGTACTGATTGAATTGTTCGCTCTGTCGCGTGCCCTTTTCGGTGAGCCGCACCGTCTTGATGATTTCAAAAGCATTCATGTCAGTTCTTTGCCAGACGGTCCTCCACCATTTCAAACGCGCTGCGCGCAAAGACCAGTTTGTCCGGTCGGAGCACATCGTATGTATTCAATTGCCCGCTGGTGGTGAGCCAGACATAAGGCACATTGCGCGATGCCAGCAGGAGGTTCTGATCCACTGTCGAGGAAACCACTAAAGCGGTTCCTTCGACCTTCAAGGCCTCAAGGAGGGCGATGAATTCCCGGGTTTTCGGGGTCGACAATTTGAGATCCTCAACGACGATCACATCACCGGCCTTGAGCCGCTCGCTGAGCGCCTTGCGTAGTGCCAGCTGGCGGACATTCTGGTTCACTTTCTTGGTGTAATCTCTCGGCTTGGGACCGAACACCACCCCGCCGCCCCGCCACAGGGGGGACCGGAACGATCCTGCACGCGCACGGCCGGTCCCCTTCTGCCGCCACGGCTTCTTGTTGGAGCCCGCGACTTCGCCGACCGTCTTGGTGCTGGCGGTGCCCATGCGGCGCGCGGCCATGTGGGCGACGACCACATCGTGAACGGCCTGGGTGCCGACGCCGTTCTCAATGATCGGCAGACGCACTTCCAGTTCACCCTGATCACTTCCCTTGATTGATTTGACTTTAAGCTTCATGGCGAATGCCTATTTTTTCTTGGAGCCACCCTTGGCCTTGTCTCGCAGGGAGGGGTTTACCCATCCCTTGGGTCGCTTCTTCGACTCCCGAATGATCACATAATCCCCCTCAGCACCGGGCATGGATCCCTTGATCAACAACAGGCCGTCCTCATTGGAGACTTGAACCACCTGGAGATTCTGCACCGTGCGGCGCACCTGTCCCATGTGACCTGGCATGCGCATTCCCTTCATCACAGTGCCGGGAAAAAGGCGCTGACCAATTGCGCCGGACCGGCGATGCCAGCCCTTCGCCCCGTGCGTGGCGTCGCCTCCGGCGAAACGGTGGCGCTTCACCACCCCCTCGAAGCCGCGCCCCTTGCTGACTCCTATGCAATCCACATAGTCCCCGGCCGCAAACAGATCGGCGTTCAGCAGTTCTCCCGCCTTCACTTCCTTCCCAAAATCTCGAAACTCAAGGATTTTCTGGACGCCTTGAATGCCCTCCCGGCCTCCTGTGTCAACGGCATGTTTCTTGAGATGACCCAGCTTCCCTTTGCTCATCCTCTGCGGCTTTTGTTCCCCAAATCCCAGTTGCACCGCACTGTAGCCGTCAGAATCCACCGCCTTCACCTGAAGCACCCGGTTGGGTCCCACCTTCACCACGGTCACCGGAGTGATCACGCCATTCGCATCATAAACGCGGGTATGGCCCAGTTTTTGTCCGATCAAGCCAAGCATGGTCTTCAGATTTTGATGGTGATGTCCACGCCCGCCGGCAGGTTCAGTTTCTTCAATTCATCCACCGTGCGTGCGGTGGGGTCCAGGATGTCGATCAGACGCTTGTGTGTCCTCTGCTCAAACGACTCCATGGACTTCTTGTCCACGTGCGGCGAGCGATGCACGGTGTAGCGTTCAATTCTTGTCGGCAGGGGAATGGGTCCGGCGACGCGGGCTCCCGTGCGCTTGACGGTTTCGGATATTTCGCGTGCCGACTGATCGATCACGCGATGGTCGTAGGCCTTGAGCCTGATTCGAATTCGTTGTCCAGCCATAAAAAGAACAATTGTCTGTGAATGGGTTTGTTAAGTGCGTGCCGCCGGTCTTGATTTGGCGGAGTCCATGATGGTCTCCATGATACTGTGCGGAACCTGTTCAAAACTGTGCGGCTCCATCGAGTAGGCCGCGCGGCCCTTGGAAAGCGAACGGATGGCGGTGGCGTAGCCGAACATCTCGGACAAGGGCACGTCCGCTCGCAGAATGGTGGCGTTGTCCTTGACCTCGATGTTCTGGATTTTGCCCCGTCGCCGGTTCAAGTCGCCGAGGAGATCGCCCTGATATTCGTCCGGAGTGGTCACCTCCACTTTCATGACGGGTTCGAGGAGAATGGCGCCCGCCTTCTTGGCTGCCTCTTTGAGGGCAAAGATGCCGGCCATCTTGAAGGCCAATTCGTTGGAATCGACCTCATGGAAGCTTCCATCGACAATCTCAATCTTGATGTCCACCACCGGGTATCCAGCCATCACACCACCGGCAATGGCCTCGTTCAAGCCGTTGATGATCGGTCCGATATATTCCTTGGGAATGACACCCCCCACGATCTTGTTTTCAATCTCGATACCTTTCCCGCGCTCGTTGGGAGCCACCTTGATCACCGCATGCCCGTATTGACCTCGCCCGCCGGACTGTCGAATAAACTTGCCCTCCCCGTCGGAAGGTTTGGTGAAGGTTTCCCGATAGGCGATCTGGGGAGCACCCGAATTGGCCTCCACCTTGAACTCACGGAGCAATCGGTCCCGAATGATCTCCAGATGCAGTTCTCCCATCCCTGCAATGATCAACTGGCTGGTTTCCTCGTTGGTGAACACGCGGAAGGTCGGATCCTCCTCCGCCAGCCGTTGCAGGCCTTCGGACATCTTGTCCCGGTCGCCCTTGGTCTTGGGTTCCACCGCCATGGAAATGACCGGCTCGGGGAACGTGGGCGGCTCGAGCAGGACCTCGAAGCTCTCGTCGCACAGGGTGTCCCCGGTGGTGATGTTCTTCAACCCAACCAACGCGGCAATGTCGCCCGAGAATACGGTGTCGACTTCCAGACGCTTGTCGGCCTGAATCATCATGAGTCGGCTGACGCGATCGCGCTTGCGCGTTCGGGGATTGTAAATGGTGTCGCCCTTGTTGAGCTGGCCGCTGTAGACACGAAAGAACACCAACTTGCCCACGAAGGGGTCGGTCCACAGTTTGAACGCCAGCGCGCAGAATTTGGCGGAATCGTCAGCAGGTACTGTGACCAGTTCCTCCCCGTCACTGCCGGGAACCTCGCCGGTGGCAGGAGGGACGTCGAGCGGTGACGGAAGGTAATCAATTACGGCATCCACCATGGCCTGCACGCCGCGCTTCTTGAAAGCAGACCCCCCAATCACGGGCACCATTTCAATCTTGCAAGTAAGCCGACGGATGGCGGCCTTGAGCAGCTCCGGGCTGACGGGCTTTTCCTCAATGACCAGCTCGGCTATGGCATCATCCTTGTTGGAAACGGCGTCAATCAACTCCTCCAAAGCGAGCTTTGCGGCCTCCTTGAGTTCATCGGGAATCTCCTTGATGATTACCTTCAGCCCACTTTCGTCGGTCGTGTCATGGACAATCGCCTTCTGGTTGACGACATCGATGACCCCTTCGAGGTAGTCTTCCTTGCCGAGAGGCAGGCCCACGGCATAGGCGTAGGCCCCCAGCTTTTCGCGCATGTCCTTGAGGGCGTTGTCGAAGTTGGCACCTGTGCGGTCCATCTTGTTGACAAAAGCAATGCGCGGAACCTTGTACTTGGTGGCCTGTCGCCAGACCGTCTCTGATTGCGGCTGCACTCCGGCTACTCCGCAGAACACCGCGACCGCGCCGTCCAACACCCGCATGGAACGCTCCACTTCCGCGGTGAAGTCCACATGGCCCGGGGTGTCAATGATGTTCACCCGATGCGGAATTCCCAGGAACGACTTGTAGGTGCCATCGTCCTTCTGCGTCCAGTAGCACGTGGTGGCGGCCGAGGTGATGGTGATCCCACGCTCACGTTCCTGCTCCATCCAGTCCGTGACCGTGTTCCCATCGTCAACATCACCAATCTTGTGAGTCAACCCGGTGTAAAACAGGATTCGCTCGGTCGTCGTCGTCTTGCCGGCATCGATATGGGCCGCAATGCCGATGTTTCTCGTCCGTTCAAGCGTGTATTGACGCTTGGGCGAATTGACTGATTTCTCTATGGCTGCTTGCACTGACACAAAAATGATTCCAATCCCTGAGACCAAAAGCGCCCCGGAGGCAACAGCGTTCGGGGCGCTTCAGGACTGATGCTTTACCAACGAAAATGGGCGAATGCCTTATTGGCCTGGGCCATGCGATGCACTTCATCCCGTTTGCGAATGGCCCCACCCTGCCCTTGATACGCATCCATGATCTCGGAGGCGAGAGCGTTCTTCATGGGTGTTCCTTTTCGTCCATCTGCCAATCCAACGAGCCAGCGCATGGCCAGGGAAAACTGACGGTCCTGGGTGACTTCCATGGGCACCTGGTAGGTGGCTCCCCCCATCCGGCGAGGCTTGGTCTCGATCCGCGGCTTGGCGTTGTCCACCGCCCGCTGCAAAATCTCGATGGGATTGGACTGCGGGCTGCGTTCCACGATCTCATCGAAGGCCCCATAGACAATCCGCTCCGCAGTGGTGCGTTTGCCGTCCTTCATCACAGTGCTGATCAGGCGCGACACGAGCGGGCTGTCAAATCTCGCATCGGGGCGCATCGGTCTCTTCGTGGCTTGGCGTCGTCGTGACATCTTAAAGTTCTCCGTTCGAAATCTGGGTTAAGCTGCCTTCTTCGCCACCTTGGGTCGCTTGACCCCGTATTTGGAGCGACTCACCCGTCGCTTTTCAACACCGGCGGCGTCGAGGGTTCCGCGGACGATGTGGTAGCGCACACCCGGCAGATCCTTGACGCGCCCACCGCGCACCAACACGATCGAGTGCTCCTGCAGGTTATGTCCCTCGTCCGGGATGTAGGCGATGACTTCGTAACCGTTGGTCAGGCGCACCTTGGCCACCTTGCGCATCGCGGAGTTGGGCTTCTTCGGGGTCCGGGTCATGACCTGAATGCACACCCCGCGTCGAAAGGGGCAATTGTCCAAAGCCGGGGCCTTGGACTTGAACTTAATTTTATTGCGGCCGCGCCGCACCAACTGATTAATCGTCGGCATGTTGTATGAATGGTGTCTGGCAACCCGTTTCCAATCGGAGCAAACGGGCTACCGAGAATATCAAACCAAAGTCGTGTTGCAACTAGTATTTGGGCGCTTGACCCTTACCCTGCCAGCGGGTTGTCCGCCGGTTCCTCGGAGGCGGTAATGTCGATCGTTTCGTCCTCCTCAATCACTTCCACCAGAGGCTTGATGGCCACCTTCCGATGCAGATCGTAGCCCGTCCCGGCGGGGATGATATGACCCATAATGACGTTCTCCTTGAACCCTCGCAGGTTGTCCACCTTGGACCTGGTCGCAGCTTCCGTGAGGACGCGCGTGGTGTCCTGGAAGGACGCGGCGCTGAGGAAGCTCTCGGTTTCCAGGGATGCCTTGGTGATGCCGAGCAACACCGGGGCGGCCTCGGCAGGCTTGCCCCCCATTTTTTCAACCCGCTCATTCTCCGCCTCGAAATCCAGTTTGTCGATTTGCTCACCCCACAGGAAGGTGGTGTCGCCAGGCTCCGTAATGCGGATCTTGCGCAGCATTTGCCGAACAATAATTTCAATGTGCTTGTCGTTGATGCTGACCCCTTGGAGCCGGTAGACCTCCTGCACCTCGTTCACCAGATGTTCCTGCAGCTCCTGAGGCCCGCACACCTCCAGGATCTCATGCGGATCCATCGGCCCTTCGGTCAGCTGCTGCCCTTTCTTCACCAAGTCTCCCTTGAACACGATGACGTGCTTGCCAATCGGCACCAGGTGTTCTTCCTCGAGACCCGTCTTCGGATCCTTGATGAGCACGCAGCGCTTGCCGCGAACACTGGCGCCGAAGTCGACGATACCGTCGATCTTGGAGATTTCCGAGGCGTCCTTGGGACGACGCGCCTCAAACAATTCCGCCACCCGGGGAAGACCGCCGGTGATGTCCTTGGTCTTTGCCGTCTTGCGGGGGGTCTTGGCCAGCAGGGTGCCGGGGACGATCTCGTCACCTTCGTCCACCACGATATGGGCTCCGGAGGGGATCGGGTAATTGGCGAGCACCTCGCCGCGGGCGTCGGTGACCACGATTTGCGGATGCAAATCCTCCTTATGTTCGATGACCACCATGGCCTCCTGGGCGGTGGTTTCATCCACCTCCTGCTTCATGGTCACCCCCTCAATCACGTCGTGGAATTTCACCGTTCCCGCCTTCTCGGTGAGAATTGGCACATTGTAGGGATCCCACTGGACGAAGGTCTCCCCCTTCTTCACGTGGCCTCCATCCTTCACTGAAATCACGGCGCCGATCACGATGGCGTGGTTCTCCAATTCCCGACCGTCCTCACCCACCACGGAGAGCGAACCGTTCTTGTTGAGCACAATGTTGTTGCCATCCTGCAACTCCACAATTCGCAGGTCCTGGTACTTCACCACACCCTCGAAGCGCGACTTGATCTGTGGCTGCTTGAACACCTGGGCGGCGGTTCCTCCGATGTGGAACGTGCGCATGGTGAGCTGGGTTCCGGGCTCACCGATGCTCTGGGCGGCGACGATTCCCACCGCCTCACCCAACTCGATGGGCCGGCCGGTGCCCAAATTGCGGCCATAGCAGTTGATGCAGACGCCGTGTTTGCTCTCGCAGGTCAGCACCGAACGAATCTTCACACGCTCAATTCCGGTGGAGTCAATCGCCTTGGCGCGGGTTTCATCGATCTCCTCGTTCGCGCGCACGATGTACTCCTTGGGATTGGTGGGATCCGCGATGTCTTCGCAGGACACCCGACCCACGAGTCGATCGCTCAGCTTGACCACTTCGTCCTCCCCCTCATAAATCGCCGTCACCCAGATGCCGTTGCTGGTCCCGCAATCCTTCATTCGGATGATCACGTCCTGGGCGACATCGACCAGTTTCCGGGTCATGTAACCCGAATCGGCGGTCTTCAGCGCCGTGTCGGCCAGGCCCTTGCGGGCACCGTGGGTGGAGATGAAATACTCCAGCACGGTCAACCCTTCGCGGAAGTTCGAGAGGATGGGCTTCTCGATGATGTCGCCGCTGGGCTTGGCCATCAGGCCCCGCACCCCTGCCAGCTGACGCACCTGCTGCCGGTTGCCGCGGGCGCCGGAGTCCACCATCAGGAACACGGGATTGAATTCCGCCTTGCCCTGATTGGCTTCAATGGTCTTGAACATCACGTTCGAAATCTGGTCGGTGCAATGGGTCCAGATATCGATGACCTTGTTGTAGCGTTCGCCCGGGGTGATGACCCCCTTGCGATACTGCTTCTCCACCTCGGAAATCTGCTTCTGCGCAGCCTGAATCTCCTGGCTCTTCTCCTTCGGGATGATCATATCGTCAATCCCGATGGAACACCCCGACTGGGTTGCCTCCCGGAACCCGAGCTCCTTGAGCCGGTCCAGCGCGGCGACGGTCTGATCGTGGCCACAGGTTTTGTAGCAGTTCCAAATCAAGGTACCCAAACGACTTTTTGTCACCGGCTGGTTCAACAAGCCCAGCTCGGGCGGCCAGATCTCACTGAATACAACCCGACCAACCGTCGTCTCCACCACCTTCTTCTCATTGTCCCCATAGACCGTGTTCTTCCCCATGTCAGGATTGGCGAAGAAGATCCTGTCGTGCGTTTTGACCGCCCCGTCCATGTGGGCGAACAGCACCTCGTCGCGCGATCCGAACATCATCAACCGCTCGCCTTCCTTCCTGGGGGTGCGGGGTTCGGCGGTGACATAATAGACGCCGAGACAAATGTCCTGGGTCGGGGTAATGATGGGCTTGCCACTCGAGGGGCTGAAGATGTTGTTGGGCGCCATCATCAACATGCGCGCTTCCATCTGGGCTTCGACCGAGAGCGGAACGTGCACCGCCATCTGGTCGCCATCGAAGTCGGCATTGTAAGCCGTGCAAACCAGGGGATGAATGCGGATGGCTTCGCCCTCGATCAGCTGCGGCTCGAACGCCTGCACGGACAAGCGATGCAGTGTTGGAGCGCGGTTCAGGAGCACCGGATGCCCGCGGGTGACCTCCTCGAGAATATCCCAGACTTCCTTGGTCTGGCGTTCGATCATCTTTTTGGCCGAACGCACGGTATGCACATAACCCAGCTCCTTGAGACGTCGGATGATGAACGGCTCGAACAGAACCAGCGCCATCTTCTTGGGTAACCCGCACTGATGCAGTTTCAGTTCGGGGCCGATGACGATCACGGACCGGCCAGAGTAGTCCACGCGCTTGCCGAGCAGGTTCTGCCGGAAGCGTCCGCTCTTGCCCTTCAGCATGTCGGAAAGGGACTTAAGCGCACGATTGCCGGCGCCGGTGACCGCGCGTCCATGCCGCCCGTTGTCGAACAAGGCATCGACCGCCTCCTGCAACATGCGCTTCTCGTTGCGAATGATGACCTCGGGCGTCTTGAGCGAGAGGAGATTCTTCAGGCGATTGTTGCGGTTAATCACCCGACGGTAGAGATCGTTCAGGTCGGAGGTGGCGAATCGGCCGCCTTCGAGAGGAACCAGCGGCCGAAGATCCGGCGGAATCACCGGCAGCACGGTAAGAATCATCCATTCCGGCCGCGTGTTGGAGAGTTGCAGCCCCTGGAGGAGCTTGATCCGTTTCGCGAGCTTTTTGCGAATCTGCTTGCTGCGCGTTTGGGTCATGGCCTCCTGCAGCTGATCCGCTGATTTGACCAGGTCCACCTTGGCCAGTGAATCACACACCGCTTCCGCGCCCATCTTGGCAACGAAGGCA
>JALOTU010000325.1 GCA_025457725.1 Verrucomicrobiota bacterium | reverse complement strand
CAAGGAACACCTTCGCGCCCAGCAGCCGGCCGTGGCCGATGTCCTCGTGCACATCGAACCTGCACCATCTCGGTCACGCCCTCTGTCCACCACTCCGTAGAAGACGCCTCGCGCCGTGTGTCACAGGTGAAGGCAGCGCGGGACACGTGCGACAGTGGTTTCGGTGGATTCCGCCAAGTCCGCGCGCAGTCCAATTCCGCGACACTGCGGAGTTTCGGGGGGTGGCACACGATGTGCCATGAGTGAATGGAGGTATGTGGTGCAGGTCGCATTGCTGAGCAGTACGAGACGTATGTATCTGAAGTTTAATCACGCTGTTCCCCCGCGGGGTTCCAAGTCCGGTTTCACACTCGCGGAAGTCATGGTCGCGGTGGGTGTTCTGGGAGTGAGTTTCATTTCCCTCTACGCAGGCATTGCCCACGGGTTTGCTGTGACCCGCGCCTCGCGCGAGGACCTCCGTGCCACCCAGGTCATGCTCGAGGTGGTCGAAGGCATCCGCCTCTTCAACTGGAACCAAGCCAACGCGGCCGGCATGATTCCCACGAATTTTACCCGCTACTATCAACCCCCCGTGGGTGATCAAGTTGCCAGTGGCGTGCTTTATCGCGGGACCATCAGCGTCAGCAGCCCGACGCTCAGTCCTCAGCCCACCTACACGAGCAATCTTCGCCAGATCAATGTCGAGGTTCGCTGGAACTCCGGTGGCGCTGAACGTGTCCGCCGCATGAGTACATTGTTTTCGATGAATGGCTTGCAGAACTACGTGTTCGCCAACTGACCAGCCGGTATGAAACCCAACCCATCTGCTTCATCTCCCCGCCGCCGTGCGCGCTCCGGGTTCACGCTGGTGGAGACCTTGATCGCCAGCACGCTGGGCCTCATCGCCATGACCACCCTGGCCTCCTTGACCCTCTTCACCAGCCGCAGCTTCGTCGCCATTGGCAACTACAACGATCTGGAACGCGACAGCAGCATGGCGCTGGACACCTTCAGCCGGGAACTGCGTGGGGCACAGGACCTGGTGGGCTACACCGCCACGCGCCTCGAGTTGCGCAATGCCGCCGGCCAGACCGTAGTGTATGAATACAGTCCCACTCTTCGGGAATTCAGCCGTCGGGTGGGCACGCGGCGCAGTGTGCTGCTGGAGGGGTGCGACTTCCTCCGGTTCAACATCTCGCAGCGCAATCCCACGGCGGACTTCAGTTTCTACCCGGCGGCCAGTGCGGCAGAGGCCAAGTTGGTGGATGTGAGCTGGCGTTGTTCGCGCCGGGTCCTGGGCAACCAGGTCAACACCGAGAGTGTGCAGACCGCCAAGATCGTCATCCGCAACTAACCAAGAGGAACGCAGCTTATGAAACTTCATTCGACTTTCCGCCCCGGCGAAACGGGGGGCACGTTGATCGCCGTGCTGGTGATCACCTTCGTGATTGGGGCGACCCTGGCCAGTTACCTGCGATTGACGCAACACCAGGCGCTGGCCAACCATCGCTCGCAGGTGTGGAACCGGTCATTGACCGTGTCTGAAGCGGGGGTGGAGGAAGCCCTGCAATTCATCAACAAGTACGCCAGCGACAGCGCGCGCTTGACGGATTGGAGTTCGTCGTCGTCCGTAGCCGAGGATCAATGGTATGACTACGGCAACGGGTGGTATGGCATGTGGCGCTGGCTGGGCGACAATTACGAAGCTGGTTACTGGGTGACGATCACCAATCGTGCCTGGGGTCCCATCATCACTTCCTACGGCTACACCTTGAACAAGCATGCCTACAATCCCTACGCCGCAAATGGGGGTTCCAAGTTCTATCCCCGCTGGACGTCCCGGGTGGTGCACGTCGAGACGGCGGTGGACGGCCTGTTCCGCATGGCCATGGTGGCGGATCAGAGGATCGACCTCAACGGGAACAACATCACCACCGACAGCTTCGACTCCGGCAATCCCTCCTACAGCAGCGGCGGCCGGTATGATGCGGCCAAGCGCAAGGCCAACGGTGATGTGGCCAGCAACCTTGACCTCGTCAATTCCATCGATATCGGCAATGCCAACATCATGGGCAACGTAAGCACCGGTCCCGGCGGCACCGTGGCCATTGGCCCCAACGGCAGCGTGGGCGACCTGGCTTGGGTTTTGGGTGGCAACAACGGTATTCAGCCCGGACATGTGAACGACGACATGAACGTCCGGCTGCAAACGGTCACCCTGCCCACTACGACCTGGTTGCCCATGCCCGCTGGACGGAAG
This sequence comes from Verrucomicrobiota bacterium, assembly GCA_025457725.1. Classification (GTDB taxonomy): domain Bacteria; phylum Verrucomicrobiota; class Verrucomicrobiia; order Limisphaerales; family DSYF01; genus JALOTU01. The sequence continues at coordinate 1,504 of JALOTU010000325.1, read as the reverse complement.
ATCAACGGCACGACCTACACGCATGTGATCGACAGCAGCGGCGATTATCGTGTGAGCTCGATTGCGGGCAGTGTGTACGTCAACACCAACGTCACCGCCCGCATTCATGTTACTGGCAATGTGAGCTTGACCGGCAAGAGTGATGAGATTCGCCTCGCCGCGGTGGGTACGAAGGTGACGTTCTACATGGGGGGCACCAGCTTCAAGGTGAAGGGCAACGGCGTGGTGAACGAATCCGCGTTGGCGGAGAACTTCATGTATTTCGGTTTGCCGTCGAACACAGCGATTGACTTTGGTGGCAACGGTGCGTTTGCGGGGGCGATTTATGCGCCGAACGCCGACTTCACGCTGGGGGGCGGGGGCAATAACGCGGTGGACTTCGCCGGTGCCAGCGTGACCAAGACCGTCACGATGAACGGCCATTTCAACTTCCACTACGACGAGGCGCTCGGCCGGATTGGAGGGGATCGCGGCTACCTGCCCGTCAGTTGGGCGGAACTGAACTGACCAGTCTGCCTCAAGAGACTTTTTGAGCTTGTCGCAGGTTGGCCGCTGCCTGACAGCAATTCATGCGATCGCATTGCAGCTTGTCTCAGGCTGTCTCCACCGGCATGGCCTCGCTTTCCTGCATCCTTCCAGGCAAGCTTGCGCCTGCGCGTGAACATCCTCGGCATCATCCCCGCCCGCTATGCCTCGACCCGCTTTCCGGGCAAGCCCTTGGCTCTGATCGCCGGCAAGCCGGTGCTTCAACACACGGTTGAACAGTGCCGTCAGGCGCGTGCGCTTTCTGAAGTCATCGTGGCGACCGATGACGAGCGGATTGCCCGGGTTGCATCCGGCTGGTGTCAGGTCGAGATGACTCGCCCCGATCACGTCAGCGGCACGGATCGGGTGGCCGAGGTGGCAGCGCGGCGCACTTGCAATGCCGTGGTCAACATCCAGGGCGACGAGCCCTTGGTGGATCCCGCGGTGATCGATGCGGTGGCGCAAGCGTTGACTGAGGCCGATATGTCCACGGCCGCCACGCCCATTCGCGATGCGGCCATGCTAGCCAACCCGGCTGTGGTGAAGGTGGTTGTGGGTCTCGATGGTCATGCGCTCTACTTCTCCCGCAGCCTCATTCCTTACCCGCGCGAGGGTGGTGAGCCGCGATTCCCACCTCAGGCCCCCCGGCATCTGCGCCATCTCGGCATTTACGGCTACCGCCGGGAGGCGTTGCTCCGCGTGGTGGGCTGGCCTGTGTCGCCTCTGGAAGCTGCCGAAAAGCTCGAGCAACTGCGTGCGTTGGAGAACGGCTTGCCCATCCGCGTGGTGCTGGTGGAGGACGAGGGCATTGGTGTAGATACCCCGGACGATGTCGCTCGCGTGGAAGCCTTGCTGGAGCGACGCGGCGCAGGTAGCCTTCCGGCCACGAATGCAACCAGTGTTTGACTCCGTCGAAGCCGTGATCGCCGACCTGCGCAAAGGCCGGATGGTGATTGTGGTGGACGACGCCGAACGGGAG
>JALOTU010000324.1 GCA_025457725.1 Verrucomicrobiota bacterium | reverse complement strand
TACCTCGGCGGCAGTTACCTGAATCGGCAGGGGTTCCTTGCCCGGTTCCGACCGGACGGGAAGTTCCTCTCCGTCACGAACCTCGGGCGGAGCGCCAACGGCCTGGCGACCGACCGTCTGAACTCGGCGCAGCTCGTCGGCCGCTTCGAGGGAACCACGACTTTCGGCAGCGCGGGCAGTCTGACCAGCAGCGGAGGCAGCGATGTTTTTGCTGCCAAGCTCGGCCTGCGCCCGCCTGGCCTGACGATCACGCCGTCGCAGCAACTGGTCGTGGCCGGATCGAACACCACTCTGCAGGTGACGGGTGCGACGGGCACCGGGCCGATCGGTTATCAGTGGCAGCTCAACGGGACGAACCTCGCGGGAGCGACCCAAAGCGTTCTGACTCTCACCGGCTTTGGTCCCGCCGATGCCGGGCGCTACTCGGTGCTGGTGTACAATCCGGCCGGCTCGATCTCGGTGCCGGTGGCCGCCGTCGGATTCATACCCGTGCTGCGCGTGTCGCCCATCGAAGGCGGTGTGGTGCTCGATTGGGCCGGGACTTTCACGCTGCAATCTGCCCCGATCGCCACCGGGCCTTACGCAGACTGGCCATTGGCCACGGACCCATTCACCAACTGGTTTGCCGGTGACGACTCGCAGCGGTTCTTCCGCCTGCGGGTGAGCGACCCGACGGTGACCGTGGAGTTGCTGTCGAATGGCTCTGTTGCCGTCAGTATCCTCGGCTCTCCCGGCCGCTTCTACACCATCGAGTCCTCGACCAACCTCCAGGACTGGGAGTCGGTCCAGACGGATGCCCTGCCGTTCAGCCTGCTCGACACGAACGCCCCCACGCTCCCTCAGCGGTATTATCGTGCGGTGCTGGCCAGGTAGGGATCCCGCCTGGTCCGGCAGCCGAGACCGCTTGCTCCCTGTCGAGACGCAGGCTCTTGCCTCCGATCGCCGGAGGCAGGAGGCAGGCTCATGCCATGGTCTTGGCGAACATTATCTCGGGTTCCACTTCCTGGCGGACCGGTCTGGCTGGCGATCACCGACATCGCGGTCCTGAACGATGGCGCCACTCCGGACCTCGTGGCCACCAACGCACGGCCCACGCGCGTGGCTCGAGCGTTGGGAGAGTTTACCTTCGGGAGCCACCTGTCGCGCTGCTTACATCACCATGCCGCCATCCACGGTCAGCACCTGGCCAGTGACGTAACGTGCGCCGGGACTGGCGAGAAAGAGCGCGGCGTGCGCGATGTCCTCCACCTGGCCAAGACACCCGGCCGGGATGCGTTTGAGCAGTTCCTGCTTGAGGTCATCCCCCAGCACCGCCGTCATGTCCGTCTCGATGAAGCCGGGCGCAATCGCGTTCACCGTGACGCGGCGTAGCGCCAACTCGCGTGCAACCGATTGAGTAAACCCAATCAGGCCGGCCTTGCTGGCGGCGTAGTTGGCCTGCCCGGCATTGCCCATGAGGCCAATGACCGACGAAATGTTGATGATTCGCCCGCTGCGCTGCTTGGCAAACGCCCGGAAGAAGGCGCGGGTCACCGCGAACGCGCCCCGCAGGTTGGTGTTCAGCACGGTATCCCAGTCCTCGTCGCTCATCCGCATGAGCAACCCGTCCCGGGTCACCCCGGCGTTGTTGACGAGAATGTCCACCCGCCCGGTCTCCGCCAGCGCCTTCTCCGCGAATTCATTGACCGCGGCAGTGTTGGCGACATCCACGGCATGGGCCCAGGCCTTGCGGCCCAAAGCGCGCACTTCAGCGGCGACTTTCTCGGAGTTCTCCGCGGTGCGCGAGGCGCACACCACATCCGCACCTTCACTGGCAAACTTGAGGGCGATGGCCCGGCCGATACCGCGGCCTGCTCCAGTCACAATGGCAATTTGGTTTTGCAGTTGGCTCATGCGGCTGAAGGTTTAACCACGAAACACGCGAAACACACGAAAAAAGGAAGAAGGTAACCAAGTCCTAATCTGCATTTCTCACCATGAGATCAAGTCGTCCACACTCTGCCGGACCGCGACCGGTCCCTCGGTCGCAGCGTTCAGCGTCGAGGGTGATGCTGAGGGCCGGTGAGACATGCAGGCCAAGCCCGAAATCCGAATACCGAAACAAGACTGAATACCGAATTCCCAGAGGTTTTACAGGGTTCACCTGCAGAGGCCCTATGGTCTATTGTAAGCACTTCGGACTTCGGACTTCGGACTTCTTTCGTCATTCGACATTCGGCATTCGACATTACGGCACCACCGCCTTCACCGTGGCCTCCAGGCTGGCCATGTCCGCAAGGTTCAAGATTTGGGCGGATTTATCGATGCGCTTGAGGAATCCACTGAGTGCGGTGCCCGGTCCCAGCTCGATGAAGCGTGTGAAACCTTGGGCCAACAGGTGGCGCATCGAGGCTTCCCACAATACCGAGCCGGTGACCTGCTCGACCATGCGCTGCCGGATGGCGTCAGGATCACCGTGGGGTTGGGCGGTGACATTGGCAATCACTGGCACGGTGGGCGGTTGGAGGGGGATGGCTTTCAGCGCGGCCTCGAGCTTTGGTTGGGCACTGGCCATGAGTGGCGAGTGGTACGCCCCGGCCACGGGCAGCGGGATGGCGCGTTTGGCGCCCTTGGCCTTGGCCAACTCGACGGCTTTGGCAATCTTGCCGGCCTCGCCCGAAATCACGAGCTGGCCGGGGCAGTTCAGGTTGGCCAACACCACGCCGGCCTCGGCGCACACGTCACGTGTGGATGCTTCATCCAGACCGATGACGGCGGCCATGCCCCCTCGGGTGACTTCGCAGGCTTCCTGCATGAACCGGCCGCGCTGCCGCACGACGTTCAATCCGTCCTCGAAACTCAATGCGCCGGCCGCGGCCAGGGCGGTGAATTCGCCCAGTGAAAGTCCTGCCGTGGCCTCGAAGGTCAGGGTGGGCACGCGGTCCTTGAGCAGTTGGAACGCCACCCAGCTCACCAGGTAAATGCCCGGCTGCGCATGCTCCGTCTTGGTCAACTCCTCCTCGGGTCCACGGAAACAAATGGAGGTGAGATCGTAGCCCAGGGTGGCGTTGGCCCGGTCAAACCAGGCCTTGGCGAGAGGTTCATTTGCAGCGAAGTCCTTGCCCATGCCCACCACCTGGGCACCTTGTCCGGCAAACAGCAGTGCGGTTTTGCTCATAGTGCGTGCCAAGGAAACACGATCTGGCTGGCCGAAGAAAGCAGGAACCGGGGCAGCGCCGGAAGCCTTGGGCCCGATCGCCGCAGGGGTGTGGCAGCAACGCTGCATGGTGCACAGCGCGGCGGTGGGTTCGGGTGAACCGGCGCTGCGTGACCTGAACCATCACGTGTTCAAGACGGCCACCGGTAATCACACGCTGCCGGTGCCGCCCGATGGCCGGCTGCGTGGCATACGCTTACGGTAATTGAACCACATTACAAACAACCCGATCACCCTCCAAACCTACCTGCACGGTTCGACTTTGAGTTCCGTTGCGAAAGTGGAATCTGCCCCAAGTGGGTCTGAACCGCTCAAAGTAGAGGTCGGGTGTGCCGTTCGGTGCCTTGCTTGGTCTAAGGCCTGTGCTGCTGTCTATCTTGATCAAATGCCATTGCTGCAGGTCGTAGCCCTCCTTCGACATGGTCGCACGGGCCTTCTCCATCGCGAGTTCTTCTGTAAGCATCTCGGGAGGCTCCTTCAGTTGGAAGACGTGATCTCTCCTGGCTGGCGAGCACCCAGCCAGCATCAAGCCCGACACACACAGAAA
>JALOTU010000022.1 GCA_025457725.1 Verrucomicrobiota bacterium | reverse complement strand
GGCGACGCTCAGGACGGCGAGCATCCCCATTGTGGCGGGTGAGCCGATCGTTTTGGAATGGAAGGAGGCCTACAGCATCGGCAGGGGAGATGCCGCCCTTGCCTCCTACAGTAACGTTGCTGCCGGGCTGTACCGGTTTCGCATGACCGGACTCACGGCGATGGGAATGCCCACTGGCGTTGAAGCCTCTGTCCCTGTGACGGTGCCGGTGGGCCTGTGGGCAACGCCGTGGTTTTGGATCATGATGCTGCTGGTGCTCCTGGGGTTTGCCTTGGCGGGCTGGCGGCTGAGCGCATGGCGGCGGATGACACGCCAGGTCAAGGCCATCGAGCGGGACAGGGCGGTGGAACAAGAACGCGTGCGCATCGCGCAGGATATTCATGACGACCTGGGGGCACGGGTGACGCAGATCTCGCTCCTGAGCTCGGCGGCGCAAAAGCGGCACGGGTTGTCCGAGGAGGCCCGGGGCGATTTTGAGGCGGTGTCACAGCTGAGCCGGAACATGGTGACCGCGTTGTATGAGACCGTCTGGGCGGTCGATCCGGAGAACGATCACCTGGACTCGTTGGGCAGTTACCTGTGTCAGATGGCCACGCAGATGTGCGCGCAAGCAGGACTGAAATGCCGGCTGATCGTCCCGGACATGCCTCAGGATATTCCGCTTGCGAGCAAGCTGCGGCACGAGATCATCATGACGGTCAAGGAGGCGATCCACAACGCGATCCGGCATTCCGGCGCGAGCGAGCTTCAGATTCGTGTTCTGTTGCAGGGCGGGATATTCACTCTCATCATCAGCGACAACGGGTGCGGATTCGATCCGTCGACACAAGCCTCCGGCAACGGCCTGTCCAACATGAAGCGCCGTATGGAGTCGTGTCAGGGAACCTATTCGCTGCAGACCGCCCCAGGGAGCGGAACGCAAGTAAGGCTGGAGTTGTCCGTGTCCAACCGTTAGCCTGTCGAGAGGGGCATCAGGTCCCGAGGCGGATCCAAGCCCACATGAACCATGGTTGAGCAGAACCCCATGACATCCAGACCCGCGAGGCGAGTCGCGATCGTTGAGGACGACGGCGGCTTGCGCGCCCAGTTGGAGGGAATTCTTTCCTCAGCAGACGGGGTCTGCTGCGTCGGCTCCTACCCCTCGGCAGAGAAGGCGCTGCAGGGCCTGCGCAAAGTGCGGCCCGACGTCATTCTCATGGATATCAAACTGCCGGGAATGTCGGGGATTGAGTGTGTCGCGCGGCTGCGCGATGACCTGCCCGCCACGCATGTGATCATGCTCACCGTTTACGAGGACAGCGAGCGGATCTTCCAGGCCCTGCAGGCGGGTGCCGACGGCTATCTGGTGAAGTCCAGCCCCACGGAGGTTTTGCTGGCGGCAATCGACGACGTCCACCGCGGGGGCGCGCCCATGTCCAGCAATATCGCGCGGAAGGTGGTGCGGCAGTTCCGTCAGTTTGATGCGTCGACGGACGAAACGGAAAGCCTTGCCCCGAGAGAGCGGGAAGTCCTTGACCTCCTCGCGTCAGGTTATGTGTACAAGGAGATCGCCGACCAAATGGGCATCGGCTCGGAGACCGTCAGAACCTATGTGAAAAGCATTTGCAAGAAACTGCACGTCAAGAACAGGCTGGAGGCGGTGGCTCGCTACGGGCATCAGAGATAGCCGGGTCCTGTTCCTTGAGAGTCCTGTCAGAGCCCCTGCAGGGGAACGAAGTCATGCCGGAACGGCCGGGGATTCATGACATGCCACACCCGGAACCCGAGCGGACGCTTGTCAAAGTTCTTGCTCGTGCTTTCTCCGTTCACCAGTTGAATGCCCTGATAGTCGTTGCTGACGAGTCGATGGGCGTGGCCTCCCAGAACAGCCACCACGTCGTATTTTTTGAACAGGGCCAGGAGTTCCCTTCGTCTGGCCAGAGGCAGATTCATATACTCCTCGGCTTCATCCGGTGTTTTCAGAAACAGGGGATAATGGCCAACGATGAAGATCCGGAGTTTTCTTCGAGCAGCAGTCTCCAGGGTTTGCTCCAGCCAGGCGTCCTGCCGTTCCGATTCACCCTCCACCGGGGCTTTCCACAACTGGGTGTTCACAAACACGAACGCGCAGCCCTTGTGTTCAAACCAATGATAGTCCCTGCCAATCTGCTGACGGTAGTATTGGAGCGATTCAGGCGTAGGGGAGCCGCCCACATCGTGGTTTCCCGGCGCGCAATAGCCAGGGACGTCGAGTGCCGCCCTGATCGCCTTGAAGTCCGCGAAGGACTGATCGTTGGCGTCGTGGACCAGGTCGCCGCAGACGACCACAAAATCGGGATTCAACCTGTTGATCTGCACCACCGCCTGCTTGAAGGTTTCCATATCGTGCTCGTAGCCGCCCATGCCCAGCTGAGGATCACAAAGCTGCACGAACGTGAACGGCTGCCATTCGGCCGGGGTGTCGAAAACAGAGCTGCATGAAGCGGCGACAATTCCGGTCATTCCCACGCCCAGCCATCTCAAAAAATCGCGTCGTGTGGATGCGTGTTCATTCATGAACGGAATTGCGGGAGACGTGTGACCGGACTCGAAGTGGGGTCGCCCGAGATGAACGGGCTGGTGCCATGCGGGGTGGTGTGCACTCGGCCGGCGGGATTCAGGGGGCAGCGGAGTCCGGCCCTGATTCAGCCTTGGGTGGGGATGCATGTGACCTGGTTAAACCGGCGGCCGGCTCGTTTTCATTTTCTGCAAGCGGCTCGCGGGCCCCGCCGGCACGCCGCGAGGACCTGCCTCAGTTCGCGGCGGATTCCAGTCAGGTGAAAGCCTGGTTTCCCGCCACGGATGATGCATCCCAGATGCAGGCACACCCGACCCATGGCGAATTGAGCCATCAGAAGTCTCATAACCGAACATCAAGATAGCAGTCATCCTCTTGCGACGATACTCCCCGAAACGGGGGGGTCATGCCCGCCCTCCCGGGCGACTCAGCGACGGCGAAGCCATAACGATTCAACAGCAACCACGGATGGACACGGATTCACGCGGATACGGCAAGCAATGGGTGCGTTTCCATCTCCCCCGGTTGGCGAACCGTCTGGTTCCCCCAATCCCAGCCCCGTGCAAAGACATTTTATCCGTGTTTATCGGTGTTCATCCGTGGTTGAAAAAACTCCGTCCGAATTGTGCCGCCAAGGGCCGGATCGCGGTGGAGAGGTCTGTGGAGGGCTGCCAGCCAAACCCTGCTTGATGCGTCCCCGCTTTCGGGGAGTTGTTTGGGGCTGTTGCGGTTGTAATATGTGTTGCCACTACGACAGGCAGGGCTTCCCGGATCCTGTGTTGTCTGCAGCCGTCGGAGATTTTGGGGAGGCACGTTGGGAGAGGATGATGATCATGCGATTAAGAGCAGCAGGTGTTGGAGCGTTCCTCCTGACGGCCGCGTGGGCGACGGGTCAGGATACGGCGGACCTGTCCCCGGAGACCGGAATTTCCGAAGGGTCCTTCACCGCCGGGACTTTTGGTGACCGCGCGGTTTGGGTGCCGAACAATCCCGCAAACATGCTCTATTTCAGGGTGCCCGGTTCCTTCGACTTTGTCGTCGGCACCCCGGTATATGTCCGGATCGAGTATCACGACTCCGGCCGCGGGCGGCTTTTTGCCGAGTACGATTCCAACCTCGGGAGCACCACGGCCGACAGGTTCCGCGATGCGGAGATTCATGCCCGCTCCAGCCGCGTGGGTCAGGACCGGTTTGTCTATAATTATCAGATGTTCGAGTCGCCACTTTTCGCCCGTCGCCAGAACGGAGCAAATGATTTCCGGTTTATGCTGCAGGGTTCCGACGGCACTCCGCTGCGCATTGCCTCCGTGCAAATCAGCACCATCCCCTACGGTGACGAGAGGTTCCTGCAAGCCGTCAGCAAGCCCTGGCTCACTCCCTACACGGGGCCGGTCAAGGATTTTACTGACAGCCAGACGCTTTCGGGCAAGGTGATGGTCGGATATCAGGGTTGGTTTGCCACGCCCAACGACGCGTCGGATAAGGGATGGATTCACTGGGGGCGTTCCTCCTCGGTTGATCCGTCACCCACCGAGATCACCGTCGACATGTGGCCCTGGCTGGAGGATTACCATTCTGCCGATCTGTATCCAGCGGGCAGCATGGTGCATCAGGACGGGCGTCCAGCCTATCTCTTTTCCTCGCGCGATCCCGCAACGGTCCAACGCCACTTCCGCTGGATGCGCAAGTACGACATCGACGGAGCGTATGTTCAGAGGTTTGTCAGCCGGAGCAGCAGCGGCTACTACGGGGCATCCGAGTTTGTGCTGAACAATGTCAAGGAGGCGGCCAACAAGGAAGGGCGTGTCTGGGCGATCGAATATGATGTCAGCTCGCTTGCCAGCGATGCCAATCCGCTGGAGGTCATCACCAACGATTGGAATTTCCTCGTCAACGAGTGCGACATCCTCAGCGATCCGCGCTATGTCCATGAAGACGGCAAGCCCGTCCTGTTCATCTGGGGCTTTTCGGTGCCCGGTCGCGAAGGGCTCTCCCTTGCGGAGGCCGATGCCATTATCGACTCGTTCGGCACCAATCTCTACTTGATTGGGGGCGTGCATTCGTCCTGGGAAAGCAACACGGGCTGGTATGACCATTACCAAAAATATGACCAGCTGCTGGCCTGGATGGAACGAACGCGGACCGACCTGGTCAGTCAGAAGGCAAGGCTTGACGGCTGGGGCATGAAAATTCTTCCCCACGCCTGGCCGGGATTCTCCTGGAACAATCTGCAGATGACGGTATTTCCCCAGTCCTACACTGCGCGTGCCGGCGGCGCCTTCTATTGGGACAGGCTTTACAACGCGGTGGCGATCGGTGCCGACCAGATTTTCCTGGGCATGTTCGACGAATATGATGAAGGCACCGCCATCATGCCGATGTCGGATAATCATCCCGACATCCACACCGGATGGGGTCACTATCTTGACAACGAAGGGCGCGACCCGTTCTGGTATCTGCGGCTCAGTGGCGCCGGGCGCGCCATGCTCAATGGCTTCCGGCCCCTGTCCGCAACGCTGCCGCTGGACAGCGCGGTTTCTCCCGGGGCGTACGGCGGGGAGGACGCCACGGCCTATCTCGGCACGAGCAACATTCTGGCAGGGCTGGCCCACACGCAGCCGGCGGATGGTCTGACGTCCGGCGCCTTTGTGGGCGGGCACAACTGTCGCACCAACGGTCCCGACCCGATGGCCCAGTTCTATTTCTATTTCGATCTTGATGACGCCGTGTGCTTCCAGAAGGCCGACGGGCAGGCGGCCACGGTGGAGATCGAATTTTACGACAACAAACCCGGCACAAGGTTCAGGCTTCAGTACGATGGTCTCGGCGGCGCGTATGTGAACCATCCGGACATCGTTGATCCCCCCGATTCGGGCGGTTGGAAGAACATTCGTTGGAACATCACCGACGGCTACTTCGGCAACCGACAGAACGGGCTGTCTGATTTTCGGATTGCACTTTTTGCCGGCGAATCCGCCGTGATCCGCCGGGTCAGCGTTTTTCTGCCGGAGGAGCAGGACGGGGATGCAGTGGCTGACGCACCGCGGATCACGCTCTCCAACGGCACCCTGCAATGGCCGGCCACCGCTGACGCCGCGGGGTGGCGGCTCGTGGAAACGGATGACCTGACCGGCAACAGCTGGCAGGCGGTCGCGGGGCCGTTCACCTACAGCAATGGCATGGTTCTGCACCCGGAGCCGTCTGCCAATGGCGCCAGGTTTTACAAGTTAAAACGAGCGGCGAACCAATAGGAGACACTCGCCGAAGGGAAGGGTTTTGTGTTATGAAACGAACATGGAGCAAACGAATCCCGGTTCCATCCGTCCAGGCAATGAAGCCTCGGATGATCACGATCCTGATGCTGGTGGAGACCGTGGTGATTGGGGCGTCCGCCCTTGCGGGGGGAACCGTGTCCAGGCCTGGCGATGATTTGCAGGCGGTGCTTGACCGGGGCGATGATCTGGTGCTGCAGGCGGGTGCGACTTACGCGATCTCGGAAGCGTTGCAGTATAGGAAGCCGGGACAGCGGATTTACACGGCGGATGCGCGTTACCCCTCGGAGTTTGCCACGCTGCGGCTCGGCGACAGGGAGTCCACCCAGTTGATGACTGCCGGCGGTGTCGAAGGCGCGGTCCTTGAGCATGTCATTTGCGATGGGCGGCGCTATGAGTTCGGCATTCCCTCCCGAGCGGAAACCCCTGGTGCGGTGGAACTCTCACTCGTCCTGTTTGGCGCGCCGGGAGGTCACAACCAGGTCGTCCGCGAGTGTGTGTTTCTCAACGCCCGCACCTGGTCGACCGTCAAGGTGCACGAGGGGGCAACAAACGTGCGGGTGGTGGAGAACAACTTCGTCTTTGGCGCCGGCGCGGACTGTCGCGGGAACGGCCGGGAGGCAAAGGAGGACCGGATCAAATGGGGCGACGGCATCACCTTCGCGGCCCGCGACTCCCTGGTCCGCAACAACCTGATCATTGACCCGACGGATGTCGGTTTTGTGCTTTTCGGGGCGCCGGGCACCGTGGCGGAGAACAACGTGGTGGCGGCCATCTCCCGCGAGTCGTTGGGGGGGGCGAATTTGGTGGACCCCATCGACTACTACAAACTCAGCGATACCGAGACGGACTATCGAGGGCTCAAGGTGCGCAATAATCTGGTCGAGGCGTTTGGTTCCCGCATTCACATCGGTTATCCCATGGGAGCCGCGCCCTGGGTGCCGCGCAAGAAAGGGCAGATTCTCGTGGGAGGCGAGGTGACGGGCAACACCATGGCTGGCGGAGCCGGGGCCTACGGATTCGTGGTGCATGGCGTGCGGGACTGGAAGGCGACCGGCAACATCAGCTCGGCGCTCTATTCCGGGATCGCCGACGGCCTGGGTCCGAACAACCGTGCGCATGTGCCGTCGCCTTTTGTGTATGATCCGGCCACGGTTGAAAACGTTGAATTGCAGGAGGAGTTTGTGAAGTGTGAGCCGCATATTGAGCATCTGCTTCGCTGCAACCACGGGCCGAAGGATGCGCAGGGCTACCGGATCTATCCCTACGGCGACGCGGAAGCCAAGGCAGTGGTGGAGGCTGCCTATCTGGAGATGTTGGGCCGTCCGGTGAACGGGGAAGACATGGAGAATTGCGTGGCGCTGCTGCAGGCCAACACGCTGAACGCGGACGGACTGCGCCGCCGCCTGATGAACAGTGCCGAGTTCAGGAACCGGTTTGGCTACGTGGCGCCCGAAGATCTCCACCCCTACCGCACCCAGATTTGGTTCGGCATTTGTGATTCCATCATCCGCGACAGTTTCAACAAAGAGGGCAAGTGGCCGTCCGCCAGCGAATTGTATAAGGACGCGCTCGCCGCGTTGCATTTTGAGAGACGGGAAACCCTGAAGATGGGCCAGCTGGACAAGTCTGCCATCAAGGGGAGAATGATCATCGGGTACTAGATTGGCGGTTGCCCGAACCGGACCGTTCCGGTGTCTGAGGGGGGATCGGATCAACCCCTGAGAACATCGGGCATTTTAGTGCGGGTCCGATTCCGAGCAACGCCGTCCGTGAACGATGAAAGTGAAATTTCAGGAAACAATGAAACGATTGAATTTGTTGGTGGCGTGCATGCTGTTCACCGGTTGGGCCGGCGCGACCACGGTGTGGAATCCCGCGGGCAATGGCATTTATCCGCCGGCCACGGGAAACTGGAACGTCGCGGGAAACTGGACGGCTGGAGTCCCGAGCCACGTCGCGCCTGCCGACAAAGCCGTGTTTAACGTGGCCAATGCCGCCGAGTGTGTCGTGACCAACGCCCAGGACTTCAAGCAGCTGGTCCAGGGAGACAATAACGCCGGGGGTGTGATCCGGGTCAAGGCCGGGGGCAGCCTGACCACAACCAACATCTGGACGGCCGTGGGATACAATCGCACCAGTCGTGTGATCGTTGAGGCCGGCGGTTCGTTTTCCTGCGGGGATCACCTGTGGGTCGGTTTCATCTCTCCTGCCGTCGGCACCCTGGATGTCCATGGAGGAACGGTTAGCGTTGCGGGACAGTTCGGCCTGGGATGGACTTCCGGAACGGGCTACGTGAATATTCGAAGCAACGGGGTCTTGAACCTGGCTCTCTTCAGTGCCTCCCAGTCGATTAGCGGTTCGTCCGTCGTCGATATCGAATCGGGGTCCATGATTATTCAGGGCGATTATTCCGGCGCGGTGAGAGACTACATTGCCGCCGGGAAGATCACGGGATACGGTGGCAGCGGGACTCCCATTTGCGATTTCGACATCAGCAACCCGGGCAAGACGACGGTCCAGGCGATCCCGGGTCACCTTTCCGCCAACTGGCATGTCGCCCCGGCCCTGTACTCCACCAACGAGCTGATCATCACGCCGTTCGACGCCGCGGCGGATTTCGGCATTGTTGCCGATGGAGCAACGGATGTGACCGCTGCGCTTCAGGATGCCTTGATCCTGGTGGGCAACCTGGGCGGCGGGGCCATGTTTCTGCCTGCGGGCCATTACAGGATCGACGGCCACCTGGTCATCCCGTCCGGCGTGACGCTGCGCGGCGACTGGCTCAAACCGGAAGCCGGCCAACCGATCACCGGCACGGTGCTGAAAGCCCATGCCGGCCGGGGTGACGAAAACGCCGCCCCTTTCATCAAATTGAACAACAGCGCCGGGGTCAACGGGATTGCGATCTGGTACCCGGAGCAGCTGCCGGACGACATCCAGCCCTATCCCCCGACGATCGGCAACGGGGGCGGCGCCACGATCGAGAATGTGACCCTGGTGAACGCGTATTTCGGGTACACCACCTACGTGGACGGCACCACGGCCCGCCCGTTCGTGCGCAACATCTACGGGACACCCCTGAAGACCGGGCTCGAGTTTGATTGCCTGGCCGATATCGGGCGCATTGAGTCGGTGCATTTCTCGCCGGATTACTGGGCGGGCTCCGGTCTGAACAACGCGCCGACGGGCGGGGAGCATGAGGCGTGGATCTACAACAATGGCACCGGGATGATCGTGCGGCGGATTGACTGGTCGTATTCCTGTTACGTGACGGTGGAGGGCTATAACATCGGCTTTGCCTTACGGCCGGGACGCTTTGATGGAAAGTTCCCGAACGGTCAGTCGTACGGGTTCAACCTGCTGGGATGCAAGACCGGTGTCTACGTTGAAGCCAGCGCCTATGCCGGCTACCAGTTCACCCGGTTTGACATCCAGCAGGCGGAGACCGGAGTCTACCTGGCGCCTTCGGCCATCGAAGCCAACATGTTCCACACCTGCACCCTTGCCGCCTCCAACGACGCCGTTTTCAGTGAGGGAACCGCCCGGGTGCTCATGATGAGCTGCGATGTTCAGCAGGGAACGGTGCGGCTCAATGGAGGGTATCTCTCGGTGATCAACTCGGATTTTGCGGCGACACCCGCCAACCACATCGAACTGGGCGTCTCCGTTCTGGGGGCTTCGATATTGGGAAACCGCTTCACCGGGGGGCCCCGCATCATCGACAATACGGCCTATCCTGTAAACATCGACCCCGCGCCGCTGGCGGTGGATCCGCTGCCGCCCTACGACTACAAGAAACCGCTGACAAGCTACAGGCCGGCGCAGACGAACCTGTATGTGGTGACCGAGCCGCCCTACAACGCCCAGGCCGATGGGGTGAGCGACGATACCGCGGCGTTCCAAGCCGCGCTGGCCGCCGCGGATGCGAACGGCGGCGGCACGGTGTTTGTGCCGGGCGGGAATTACCGACTGGACGGAACGCTGACAGTGCCGACCGGAGTTGAGCTCCGGGGGATCTTCGATACGCCAAACGGCACCGAGACCAAGGGCAGCCTGCTCAATGTCTATTCCGGCCGGAACAACGCCTCCGGCACGCCGTTCATCCAACTCGAATCCGGTGCGGGCCTCAAGGGGTTCACGTTTCACTATCCCGAGCAGATCTACGACGAACTGGACACACTGAACTACGGCATGGTGCCATACCCATTCCTGATCCGCGGCCTCGGTGCGGATATTTATGTCGTGAACCTGTCCGCGACGATTCCCTACCAGTTGCTGGACCTGGCAACCCACCGGTGCGACCGGCATTACATCGACTACATCTACTCGACGGCCTTGAAGACCGGCATCCATGTGGGCAACGGCGCCGTGGACGGGCAGATTCAGAACTGTCAGTTCAACCCGTCGGCCTACACGCATCAGGGAGCCAACTACGCCAGCATTCCTTACGGCACCTCGGACAACATCCACAAGATCCTGTGGCGGGATGCGACCCCCTACCTGTTCGGCCACATGACCAACGAGGTCCTGCATGAGAACTTTGTCTTCGGCGGGGCCAAGGGCTTCCACCTGGTGTCAGAGGGCGGCTTCGGCCCCTCCGGGCATTGCCTCGGCATGGGCGTCGATCAGTGCACAGTTGCAATGCAGATTGACGATGTCGGCAGCGAGGGGCTGGATCCCATCAATTCGCAGATCGTCACGGTGGATGCCATCAATGGGCGTTATCTGGAAACCGGCGCTTCGCTGACGGACACGTTCCGAATGTTCAGCTCGGCTGGTTGGGGGTCGCACGCCTACAGTGCCGTCGTCAACGGCGGAGCCGTCAGGCTCCAGCTGTTCCACCTGTCCCCTGCGGCCAAGATCGGCGCGTTCAAGGTGTCGAACAGTGCCGATCTGAGGAATTGGGGCGGGAATCTGCGTGATAATCTGCCGGCAGGACGGCCTTTCCTGACCAAGAGTGCGACGGCCACCGCCGCTTTCATCGGTAATATCATCAATACCACCGAGGCCCAGATGCCGGTCAACACCGCCACGGTGACCAGCCTGGGCAACCTCAGGGTGGGGGCTCCGGCCACAGGCACAGACAGAACCTGGACAAACGTTGGCGGAACGCGGGCCTGGAACCTGGGTCTGAACTGGAGTGGCGGAATCGTCCCCGGCGTCGCCGACCGGGCCACGATCGGGAATCATGCCGTACCCGGGCCCATCGTGGGCGTCGGGTCAATCGCCTCAGTCAGAAACATGGTGGTGGGCGACCTGACCAGCACGGTCGACCGGGTGGATATGACCGGTGGCTCCCTGACCACGGCTGAATGGCTGATCCTCGGCTACGGCGCCGGCAACGACGGCACCCTGGCGATGAGCAACGGGGTCGCGACGATCGGGGGCGATCTGTTTGTCGGACTTCACGGGGTGGGCACGCTCGACATGATCGGTGGTTCGGTCACGGTGGCCGGCCAACTTGGCATCGCACCGAACGCAGGCAGCACCGGCGAGGTGTTTCTCGATGGAGGCACGCTCAGGGCCGGCTCGGTCTACATGAGCAGCGGCGGCCTTTTGGACATTGCCGGCGGCACATTGATCATCGATGGCGATGCGACCGCGATCCTCGGCACCTACATCAGCAACGGCTGGATTACCGGCAGCGGCGGAGGCGTTGTGCCAACGGTTGACTATGGCAACCTCAACCCCGGCAAGACCACCGTGACGGTGACCGCGCCTCCCGTGACGACGACCGTGTGGAATCCCACGGCCAACGGACTTTGGACTGGGAATGCCAACTGGACCGGGGGTGCGGCACCCATGAGCCAGATTCAGAATTTGAAGGTGTTGTTCACTGTGGAAGGCGCCCAGGAGTGTGTGCTCAACACGAACGCAACCGTGGCCCAGCTGAGCATGGGGGACAACGGGACGCCCAATGGCAACTACCTGCGGCTGGTTGCCGGCGCCGACTTGACGTGCGGCCTCAACGCGACCGGTGCGGTCACCTGGACGGCCGTTGGTTACAATCAACCAGCGACGATGACCGTGGAGACCAATGCCACGATCAGTTGCCGGAGCCATTTGTGGATCGGATTCCTATCGCCTGCCGTGGGGATGCTGGATATCGACGGCGGCACCGTCAACGTCTCCGGGCAGCTTGGCCTGGGGTGGAGCGGCGGCACGGGCTACGTCAATGTCCGGAACGGCGGGATTCTCGACCTCAGCGGCTTCCACCCGACGCAGTCCATCAGCGGCGCCTCGGTTATTGACATCGAATCCGGCACGGTCGTCATCGACGGGAACCAGGCCGGCGTGGTCAGCAACTACATCCTGGCAGGAAGGTTCACAGCCTACCACGGCACAGGCACCCTTGAAGTGGATTATGACACCTCGAACCCGGGCCGCACGACGGTCCGGGCGGTGGCGCCCCTGTATGGATACGAGGCCTGGTCCATGCAGTGGGGCGTGGACATTGGCGATGGCGCCAGCGACTACGATCTCGACCTGCGCAACAATCTCTACGAATACGCCCTGAACGGGAATCCGACGAACAGCCTCAACTTGGGAACGGATCCGGTTTTGGAAAGAGCCGGCGGATCCCTGTTGTATATGCATCTTCAGCGCAACGATGACTCCAACCTGGTCTACAGCGTTGAAACCCGCGCGGACCTGGGATCCGGAGTGTGGACGAATGCCGGGTACAGCGTGCTGGGAACCAATGTGATGGGCGCTGGAACATTCTACGATGTGGTCACCAACAGCATTCCCATGGATGCCGAAAAGGCCTTCATCCGGCTCCGAATAGACTATCCCTGAGTCGGACTGTGCAGGCCGGGGACCCATCGGCCGAAGATCCGCTTGAATACGTTTCGACCGCTATTGACCGGCATTTTTGCCCTGCAATCCGTCTTCGTCGCGGTGGCGGGTGGGGTGACCTTTGACCGTGCGTTTGCGCCGCAAGAAGGGTTGGTGTGCCGTTACGAAGAGCCGGCGCGGGACGAACTTTGCCTGAACGGGCGCTGGCGCTTTCACGCCACCGACGATCTCACCTTGCCGGGCGACACCGCCCCCGCCCTGGCTGCCTGGAGCGGGGTCGCGATCAAAATTCCCTCGCCGTGGAACGTGAATTCCTTCGCGATGAACCTTAAAGAGGTCGGTGGCGATTTCCGGTCTTATCCCTCCTATCCCCGGGAATGGGAGGCAGTGAAGGCGGCATGGATGGAGAAAACCGTGACCGTTCCCAAGAGTTGGGCGGGCAAACGCATCGCGCTGCATTTCGGCGCAGTCGCCGGCAGGATGGCGGTGTATGTGAACGGCCAGCGGGTGGGGGAGGGGTTCGATCTGTTCTTTGCGCAGGAATTTGACGTGACCGGCGTCGTCAAGCTGGGCGCGGAGAATCGGATCCTGGTGAAAGTGATCAGTCCCAAGGTCTTTGATGATCCCGGCACCTATGGCCGCCGCGAATATCTTTCGGGTTCATTCTGGGGCACGCATATCGCGGGCCTCTGGCAGGATGTCTTTCTCCTGGCTCGTCCCGAGGTGTTCCTGAGCGATGTCTTTGTCCAGCCGCTGGTGGATCGCGACGAACTCGTGCTGGAGGCAACCCTGGTCAATCGCAGTGCTCTTGCACTTAGCGCGGATGTCTCTGGCAAGGTCCACGAGTGGATCAACGAGACCGGGACATCGCCTGGGGAATTGCCCGAAGTAAAGTGGTCGCTCGCGCAGGAGCCCAGCCTGTCCCTCCCTGCGCAATCCCTCACATTGCAGCCGGGGGAAGTGCGCCAAGTCACCCTGAGCTGCCGGGTCAGCCGGCGCTTGAAAATATGGAGTCCGGAATCGCCCAATCTTTGTGGCGCGCTGATCCGGGTCACGGCGGGAGGCAAGGTCGTGGACGTGAAATATCAGCGATTCGGCTGGCGGCAGTTCACCATTTCCGGCCGCCAGCTTTTGCTCAACGGCAAGCCCATGGCGCTCCGGGGCGATTCCTGGCATTTCATGGGCGTGCCGCAGATGACGCGGCGTTACGCCTATGGCTGGTATCAACTGCTGAAGGACGCCGGCGCAAATGCCGTCCGTCCGCATGCGATGGTATATCCCTCGTTTTATCACGATATGGCGGACGAAATGGGCATCCTGGTGCTGGACGAAAGCGCGATCTGGCTGAGCGATGGCGGGCCCAAGGGTGACAGTGAGTTGTTTTGGAAGAATTGCCGCGATCATGTGATGAAACTGGTGTTGCGCGACCGCAATCATCCCTCCGTGTTCGGCTGGAGCGTGTGCAACGAGATACTTCCAGTCATGCGCAACGTCTGGCACATGCCGCAAGCCATGGTGGACCGGGGCGTCGAACAGATGAGCGTCTGGCGCGGCATCGTGGAGGCGAATGATCCCACGCGGCCGTGGATTTCCGGCGACGGTGAATGGGACGCGGAAGGGCGGTTGCCGACGATCAATCTGCATTACGGGGGCGAGGGAGAGATGAAACGTGGGCAGGCCAGTGGCAAACCGTGGGGGGTGGGCGAGACCAGCATGGCCTACTACGGCACGCCGAAACAAGTTTCCAGGTTTAACGGCGATCGAGCCTACGAATCGGCCCTAGGCCGGATGGAAGGCCTGGCCTATGAATGCTATGACCTGCTGCGCAAGCAGCAGAGATACGATGCGGCCTATCAAAGCGTGTTCAACATCGTGTGGTATGCAGTGATGCCGCTGCCGCTGGGAAAGCGTGACCTGACGAAACCCTTCACGCTGGATGAAGGCGTGTTCTTCGGACAGTTCAGGGAAGGCGTGCCCGGCGTGCAACCGGAACGGCTTGGCCCCTATTCCAGCACCCTGAATCCGGGTTACGACCCGGCGCTGCCGCTCTATGAACCTTGGCCGATGTTCGATGCCATTCGCGACGCCAACACGGGCGAGCCGAATTCCCCGTGGGCCCAGCGTCCGAGCGTGTCCCCGGCCGCGACTCCGGCAGAGCAAACCGCCTCCGACACGCTGTTCTATCTGCCGCCGAACGGAAGAGAACTTGTCAAGGAATGGAGCAAGGTGGGAGTCAAGACTGCGCCGTGGTCCATCGAATCAACGGCGAATCATCTCCTGGTGAACGGTGCCCAAGCCGCCACGCTCGACGGATCCGCCAGGACCGCGATCACCGCCACGCTCGCCCGCGGCGGCACGGTGTGGTTCTGGGAGGTAACCGCGGACAACGCCGAGTCCGTGAGCCGGTTGCTTGGTGCGGAGGTCATCGCCCGGCCGCGCACAGCTTCCTCCTTCGTGGTGAAGGCGTCCTCGCCCCTGCTGGCGGGACTGGACACTGCGGCCGGCTATTTCTCCGAGGACGATGATTGGAAGCAAGTCACCCACGGTCTCGGCGGCGAGTTCGTCGCCGGCGCGGATCTGCTCTTGGAAGCCTGCCCGAACGAGTGGCGGTCGTGGAACTACCAGCCCGAGGCGGTGAAGACCGCCTCGCTGTATCGCTCGGGAGTCGAGCGTACCGCGCCCCTGGCGGTCATGGTCAGCCGTGCCCAGGGGAATGGCCGCGTGATCCTCTGCAATCTTGATCCGGCGGTCAGCTCCATCCGGAAGGCGCATGTACTGGAGTGCTTGTTGGGCAATGCAGGCATTCAAGTCAACGCCATGAATGCGGCCAGCGAGTTTGTGGATTTGGACGGACGGCTGATGAAGGCACTCGTCTGTGGCAGTTTTGCCGTGAACAATCCCCGGGAAGCCTACGGCAACCAATGGAACATCGGCGAAGTCAAACCTGCCAGCGAACTGGATGGCCGGCTGTGGAGATCCCGGTCGGCCACTCCGGAAGGAGTGTTCGACTTCAAGCAGCTCCACCTGGATGAGCGGATGGAAAACGCCAGCGCCTATGTGGCCATTTGGATCAAGTCCCCCAAGCCGTTGAACGATCTGCTGAGCGAACCGAATTTGCCAAGGCTCTCCTTCCATTACGGCTGCGACGACGGCTGCCAGATCTGGCTCAATCGCCAGCGGCTTGTGAACCAGGAGCGCATCGGTCCGCATACCGCCGGGCAGTTCCAGGTGGATCCGCTGCTGCTCCAGCTCGGTTGGAATCAATTGGTCATCAAAGTGGTGCAGGCGGCGGGCGAATGGAGATTCTCGGGCAGATTTGACTGCACGGACCGGAGTTTTCTGTCCACGCTGGAGTTTGCCATGGAACGGCCCGAGGGAGAATGAAGTGGAGCTTTGAACATGCCTGAGCCGGCGAAAAAGCAGGGAGCGACTTCCGTTGTAAAATGGATGGGGGCGTTGGGGCTGACATTGGCGGTGCATGTTGCCGGTGCCGGGGTGGTGTTTGACCGGGTGTTCTCCCCTCTGGAAGGCATGGTTTCCCTGCCGGAGCAGCCTTTCCGTCAGGAGATGTGCCTGAACGGATTCTGGCAGTTCCAGCCGGCAGAGATTCCTCATGATTGGAAATCCGGAACGGGCGTCCCGCCCGGACTGGCCCTTCCGCAAGCCGACGACTGGGAACGGATACCGATCAAGATTCCCTCACCTTGGAATGTGAATGCCATCGGTCACGATCCGTTGGGCGGCGGCATGGACGGACGGACCTACCCCAGTTATCCGGAAGCCTGGAACAACGTTCGAATGGGGTGGTTGAGAAAGTCGGTGACGATCCCCGCCGAATGGGAAGGGCAGCGCGTTTACCTGCACCTGGAGGCGGTTGCAGGCGACTGCCGGATTCTGGTGAACGCCAGAGAGATCGGCTTTCATTTTGATGTCGCGCTGCCTGGACAGTTCGATATTACCCATGCCGTGAAGTGGGGGCGGGAGAATGAGATTCTGCTGGGCATCCGCGATCACCGGCTCTATGCGGAAAAGGGGACATGCGGAACGCTCACTTATCCGACCGGAAGCTTCTGGCTGATGGAGGCCATCGGGGTCTGGCAGGATGTGTTCCTGCTGGCCAAACCTCCGGTGCAGGTGTCGGATATTTTCGTGCAATCCTGGCTGGAAAAGGATCTCTTGGTCGTCGACGTGGAATTGGCGAACCACAGCCCCCACGCGCAAGCAGTCGAGCTTCAATTTCCGGTCTTCGAATGGCGCAACCACGCTGACCTCTCGAAACAGAACCGGCGTGAGGCGCCGGAAAGTGCCTGGTCGCTGGGCGGGGAAGCCATGCGGTTGAGCGCCGGGACGGTCACGCTGGAACCAGGCGAGGGCAAAACGCTCAGACTGCAGGGTGCGGCGCAGGGGCGTTTGAAAACGTGGGAGCCGTGGAACCGCGGCACCCCTCACCTCTACATGGGGACCGCGCGAATCCGTGCGAACGGTCAACTGGTCGATGTGAGAGCGCAGCGGTTCGGCTGGCGCGAGGTGAAACTGGAAAACGGCGACTTCTACCTCAACGGCGAGCCGGTCAAGCTGATGCACGACTTCTGGCATTTCACCGGTGTGGCGAACATGAGCCGCCGTTACGCCTGGAGCTGGTACACCTTGGCGATGGACGCCCACGTGAATTATATCCGCCCGCATGCCATGCCCTTTCCCCGGTACTTCTATGACCTGGCCGATGAGATGGGCATGTTGATCATGGATGAGACCGGGGTGTTCGCCAGTCATTGCGATTTGAATTACGATTCGGAGGACTTGTGGACGCGCAGCGCGGAACATGTGAAGCGGCTCGTCCGCCGCGATCGAAACCATCCCTCGATTCTGGGGTGGAGCGTCGCCAATGAAGTTTGGTGTGTGCTGCGTTCACGGGCCGACCCGGCCTATCAGGAAAAGGTCTACGATCAGATCGAGGAGCTCCGCAATGTGGCCCGCTCCCTGGATCCGACCCGGCAATGGATACAGAGCGATGGCGACAAGGATCTCAACGGGCGACTCGATGTCTGGACCATTCATTGCGGATCGGAACACAACGACCAGATACCGCCCGACAAGCTCTGGGGGGTCACCGAGGGCGGCAGCGCCTACTTCGGGAAGCCGGACTATTACAAGACGTTTGCTGGCGACCGGGTTTACCGGAGTTTCAACGACCGGTTGGATGCGCTGGGCAGGGAGTGTTACCACCTGATCCGCACCCTGCGGGAGCAGGATGCCGACATCTGCAGTGCCGTGAATTTGGTGTGGCACGGGCTGAAGCCGCTTCCTCTCGGGCTGGATGATGTCTCGAAAAGACAAATCCCCCTGACCGACGGCGTGTTCTTCGGCCCCTACCAGGAAGGGCAGCCCGGCGTTCAGCCGGAGCGGATTCCACCGTTTTCGACGACCGTCAATCCGGGCTACGATCCGGGGATCCCGTTGTGTGATCCGAACCCGCTCTACCTGGCCCTCCAGGCCTCGATGCATCCCGCGGGTCCGCAGGCATGCGAGTGGGATCATTTCGAAACCTCGCCGGCTTTGCCCGACGCCCCCGTGATCGCCGATCCCGTCGATCAGGTTTGCTTTGCCGGCAGCCGCTCCGGAATGATTTACGAAAACCTGGTTGCCATGGGGGTCCCGTTTATCCAGGCTCCGCTGGAAAAGCCGGAGTTTATGATCATCGACGTCTCGTCCATCGAGGCGGCGGCGTTGGATGCCGCGTCGGAGACCGCAAACCGGGTGGTTGCCGAGGGTGGGACAGTGCTGCTGGTGGGGCTTTCGCCGGCGACCGAGTCGATCGCAAATCAACTTCTTCCGCAGAACGTGGTTTGCCGGGAAGACGCGGCTTCGTCGCTGGTGCCAAACGGGGAGGATGCGCGCACGGCCTGTTTGTCGTACGAGGAACTCTACTTTGCGGAAAGCTACATGAACAAGATCATCACCCGCAGCTCGCTGGGCGGTGAGTTTGTTCGAAGGGGGCATGTCCTGTTATCCCGAAACGACACCGAGTGGCTGCGCTGGTTGAACGGGCCGGAGTATTCCAAGACGATCAGCATTGTCCGATCGGAACTGGAAAACACGCAGACGCCGGTGCTGGTTGAGCTGAAGCAAGGGAAGGGCGCCTACCTCGCTTCGACCTTGGAAATGGCGAGGATAGGAGGGGAGCACGTCGCGCTCTATCGCCAGCTGTTGGCGAACCTGGGGGTTCGGCTGGCAGAAAACGCGGACTTGACGATTTCGGCGTTCGATGGCCCGGCGCTGGTCCGGGCCCTAACCCTGGGCCGTTTTGGGGCTGGGACCCTTCAGGCCGCAATGGATCAGGCATTCATCGAGGAGGCCTCCCTCCAGCCCGTAGAAAATGAACAGACGGCCGGACAGACCTGGACCGTCGCCTCCAATGCCGGGGATCGCTTCGTGTTCAGGGAGCTCAGGCAGAGCGGGCCTGAAGCACGCTACGCGACCTACTTTAGCTACTGGGTTTACAGTCCCATTGACCTTGGCGACCT
>JALOTU010000323.1 GCA_025457725.1 Verrucomicrobiota bacterium | reverse complement strand
GGACCTGTTCTACCGCATCAGCGCCATCTCCGTGGACCTGCCGCCCCTGCGCGAGCGGCGCGATGACATCATGCCGCTGGCGACTTCCTTCCTCAACAAGTTCGCCGCGCAGGCCAATCGGCCCATCTCCGGATTCACCCCCACGGCCATCGACCGGCTGACCTCTTTCGACTGGCCCGGAAACGTGCGGCAGCTCCAGAACGAGATCCAGCGCGCCGTGCTCCTCTGCGAGGGCAGCGTGGTGGATGCCGCGGATCTGTCGGTGGCCAACGCCCGCTCCGCCACGGGCGAGGGCGGCGGCGACACCAACTTCACCCTGCTGGAAGGCGTGGAACGCAACGCCATTGTCCAGATGCTCAAGGAGACCGGCGGCAACAAACTGGAAGCCGCCAAACGCCTCGGCATCGGACGCCAGACGCTCTACAACAAGATCAAGGCCTACGGCATCGAGACGTAAGCCTGGCGCCGCCGCCCCCTGTAACCGCCGAGGTGACGAGGCGTCGTCCGTTGTAGCCGCCGAGGTGACGAGGCGCAGTCCGTTGTAGCCGCCGAGGTGACGAGGCGTTGCCGGATTCAAGACCCACGCGGCACCCCTCCTGACGTCATCGCCTGCAAGGTCAGGTTCCCAACGCGGGTATTTATGAGCCCTGGAGCAACAGATATGAGTCCACCCCGTTGTCCTGGCCGACACTACGCCCCGGCTCTCACATATTTCCCAATCCCCTCGGCAAAACCCGTCTGCTTGAGGTCAAACAGCCGTTCAATCTCAGCCGGGTCCCCCACATTATCCTCCTGCAGCATCAGGATCTGATCGCGCGTCAGCGGCGGCGGCCTGTGCAGGAGGGAGCCGAGCACCCGTTCCAGCAGCGCCGCCTGGATCCTCGCCAGGGGAACCGGAACATGTAGTTTGAACCGCTTCCGGCCCGTGGCTGCAAGCAGCGTGTCGATCAACTGCACGGTCGTCAGCCGGTCGGGCCCGCACACCTGGTACGTTTGACCGCAACTCAGCGGCTGCGTCAGGGCCCCGACGAAGCATCGGGCCACCACTTCGACCGAGACGGGTTGCAGCAGTCCCGTGCCGCTGCCGATCACTGGCAGGAACGGGAGCCGGCGTGACATCTGCGCGAACAGGTTCACGAAATGATCCTCGGGGCCGTAGATCACCGAGGGTTGGAAGATCGTGAACTCCAGACCGCTGTTCCGCACTATCTCTTCCGCCGCCCATTTGGTTTGATGGTAGCGGGCAGGCGCATCGGCTCGCGCGCCCAACGCGCTCATGTGGACCAACCGCCTCACCCCCTCCGCCTGCGCGGTCGCCACCACATGCCGGGTGGCTTCCACGTGCAACCGCTCGTAGGTCACGCGCCCGAACTCAATGATAATGCCCACCAGGTGAATCACTGCGTCACAGCCCCGGGCCGCGCCTTTCAACGACTGCACCTCGGTGACGTCCCCGCGATGAAACTCCGCCGCGCCGCACGGCTGCGGCAGCCGGTCGGCGCCGTGTTTGAGATCGCGCACAAGCACCCGGGCGGTGTGACCCGCGGCGGTGAGTTGCCGCAGCACCTCGCGCCCGACGAACCCGGTCGCGCCTGTGACGAGGACTTTCATTCCTCCAGCTTGTCCAATTCCCGTTCCACCATGTCCATCAGGGGTTTCACGGTGCGACTGCTGAAATCGAACGGGCAGCCCGCGGCGGCGAACAATTCGGGCAGGGGCCGGGAACCGCCCAGGGCCAGCGCCCGTTTGTAATCGGCGAGCGCCCCGGCCTTGTCCTTCCGGGAATTGAGCCACACCTGCAGCGCGCCGAGCTGCGCGATGCCGTATTCGATGTAGTAGAAGGGGTAGAGGAAGATGTGCAGCTGGCGATGCCAGAGAAATGTCCGCACCTCCTCGTGATCCGACCAGTCCGTCTCCCCGCCAAACCGGGTCGCCAATTCCAGCCACGCCGCATTGCGCTCATCCCGGCCGTGCCCCGGGTGGGTGTAGAGCCAGTGCTGGAAGGCGTCGATGGTGGCGATCCACGTCAACGTGCCCACCACGCCCTCCAGATGGGTGCGGCGGGCGCGCGCGGCGTCGCCGTCAGCATAAAACACATCCAGGAATTCGCCGCCGAGCAACTCCATGCTCATGGAGGCGACCTCGCAAAACTCGATGGGGGCGTGCTGGTAGTGGTAAATATCCTCCTCGCGGGAGGCCAGCGAATGAAAGGCGTGTCCCGCCTCGTGCAGCAGCGTTTCCACATCGCGTTGCATGCCCACGGCATTCATGAAGATGAACGGCAGCCGCGCCTCGGCCAGAGTGGCCTGGTAGCCGCCCGGAGCCTTGCCCCGGCGATTGTCCAGGTCGAGGAGGTTGTGGCGGCTGAGCAGCTGGAAGTCGTCGGCCAGACCGGCATCCAACCGGCGGAAGATGGATTCACCGCCGGCCACCAGTTCCCGCGACTGCTGGAAGGGGCGCAGGGGCGGACGGTTCTGCGGATCCACCGACAGATCCCACGGTCGCAGCGCATCCAGGCGCATCGCCTCCCGTCGGCGTGCCTGCAATTGTCTCTGGAGCGGCATGACATCCGATTCGACCGCCGCATGGAACGCCTCGCAGTGGGCCGGCGTGTAATCGAACCGGCCGAGTTTCCGGAACGCGTAGTCGCGATAATTCCCAAAGCCCGCGTTCTTCGCCATCTGGCCGCGCAGCGCCAGGAGCTGGTCGAACAGTGTTTCCAGCTCCTCCTTCTCCTGCAAGCGGCGCCGGGCCGAGAGCGACCAGGCCTCCTCCCGCAGCGCGCGATCCGGCTCCTCCAGAAACCGGCCCATCTGCACCAGGGTGCGTTCCTCGCCCTGGAACGGGACGGTGAGCGCGCCCATCCGCTTCTGGTATTGCTGACCCAGCTTCGCCTCCTCCTTCTCCAATTCCACGTTCTCCGGCCGGAAGAGTTCCACCTGCAGCCGCATGTCGCGATCGAACACGGCGTAGCGGTCCGACGGCAGCCGGGTGCGCAACGGATGGTCCACGTAACCCCGCGCCAGGGCGAACTGGCGCGGCTTGGTCTGGGGATCGATGGTTTCGATGTAGTGCAGGTAGGCCTTCTCCGCCCCGGGATCGTCAGTGTGGCAGGACATGGCGATGTAGCGTCGGCTCGATTCCTCATCCAGGGCGGCGGACAGTTCGCCCCAGTCCAGGATCCACCGTTCCAGCTCCTCCACGGAGCCGCACTCCCCGGCCCCGGCTTCGAGGCGATTGAACTGGGGTTCGATCTGGGACCAGTCCCCGAGGTCCATGTTCTCCGGCAGAAACCGGCGCTGGCGATAACGGGGCAACGAACCAAAGGGCAGCAAACTCATGCGGACAGCATACCAAACCTCCCACCCGAGGAAACGTGTTTCGTTCCCGGCCGGGATCAGGCCGGGGCGCATTCCACCTTATGCACGGTGAGATGACGGGGGTGGTAGAACTTGTCGCGCTGCGACGAGTAGCACCGCGTCCAGCGGTGCAACGAACGGATGCCACGCCCGGTTCCGTCCGCTGAACGCGGCCGGGGTCGTCGCAACGCGACGACCACAACCTGCCAGGAACTGACTCGAACGCCGCTCTACATGTTCCCGAATCCGCTGGATGCATCTTCTTCGGACACACCCCGATATGGAGCCGCAAACGCTCAAATTCCAAAAGAGACGGTTCTCGATTGTGATAACGGTCCCAAGCCGATCCGGGTCAATGTCACCAAGATCATTGGAGGTCGATCGCTTCGAGTGGAATTTGAGATTGAA